>CADEDX010000001.1 GCA_902826195.1 uncultured Bradyrhizobium sp.
GTTGCCGTCCCCAAAGTGCCAAACATTCGACCCGCCCCTGCCCCTGTAGGCCCTACGCCTCGGCACCATGCGCCATCATGCGCGAGTGAGGCAAGCGGACACGCCCGGACGGGCGGAGCCAGGTCGCGCGCCAGCGAGGCTCTTGCGGGCCGCAACGCCGGCTCAAACTCGGGGCTTTCCCGGCACGGATGGCGAAGCCGTGCCGGGAGCCAGCAACCGTCAGGGAGGAACCGGAAGCCCGAGCCGCTGACATTCAGCGCGCCCGGCCCTTGTCGCGATGAAAGCGCGCGTCGCAGGTCGGGCAGAGGGTTTCGAGATTGTCGAGGCGATCGACGCCGCCCGCACGTCGCGGCGTCTTGTGGTTCGCGATCAAGCGCCCGCCTTTGCCGCGCTCGGGCGTCGGGCATGACGCGCGGATGCAGCGATAGCCGTCGCGTTTCTTTGCGGCGGCGGCGAGCGCTTTCCATTCGGGCGAGAGATAGAACGGATCGGCCGTCTTCGGCTTCGGGTGATCGCGGAAGAAGCGGAGCGCCGGCGGACGGTTTGGCATGGTGTCGCCCCGATTCGCTGCACGAAAGCGAGGGCCAGAAACGGTTAGAGCCCGGAGCGCTTTCGCGCTTGCCGAGCTCCAGAGGCAGCAATTCAGGGTCGCGATACATAGCCGCTTAAGGTTCCCTTGGTCAAGCGTAGTGATCGGCGAGCGCTTGGAGCGCGACGCGGAGGATGACAATTCCGTCCTTCGGCCGAACAAATCCGCGCCTCTCGGCCCACTCGCTGGCCGTGCCGTCTCGGCAGCAAACCCAATCCAGCACGGGCGACAGGTGGCGCCCGACCGCTTCGATGGCGGCGACGTAGGCGCTTTGTGCGTTGATCTGCCGGATGGTCTGATCCGTGACGCCGCCGCCTGGGAGGCCGTCGAGCTTGGCGATCACGCGCGGCATCGCGCCCATTTCCATCCAGTCGCAGCGAAGGCGATCTCCCGCTTTCCAGAGCCGAAGATTTTTTGCCTCGTCATCGGGATCGAGTTCCTTGCGTCGGAAGTAGCGGTCGAGCGTGTTTTGCGTGACGACGCGCAGATGCGCGGCGCCGGTTCCCTCTTGCACGAATTCGTCGTGTTGATGGCGCTCGGGCGTTCCGCGGTCGCGTCCGCGCGTGGCGATGACGAGATTGGTTTTTGGATCGATGCCGAGCGACAACGCGCGCTCGCTCGCGGCAATCTGGCGACGAATTCGCTTGTCGGTCTTCTGACTGCGCAGCCATGCCGCGACACGTTCGTGCCGCGCGATCATGGCGTCGAGTTCGTCATCCGTCAGTTCGCGGTTCTTCGACATGGGCCATTTCGTTGTCCGGCGCGTGATCCCGCAAATATCGGGCTTGCGGTCTTGCCCTCGTCTCGATCCGCTTCGCCTTGTCCGCACGGCCGGCGATGCTTTCGAGGCTCGAGACGATCCGGTTCAATTCCTCATCGGTGACGATCGGCAGGGAAGCATGTTGTCCGAGCGCGCGTTTTTGGGCTTCGATCCACACGCGACGTTCCAGCATGTGACCGAGCTGCGCTTCCGCTGTCGGTCGCTGGCTCTCATCGAGCGTGCCGAAGATCTCGGCGATACGATCCTCGTGCGTCTGCCACCATGCGCGCCGGACGGAATCCTTTTCGCGCATCGCGGCCTCGAAGTGCGCCTTCGCGTTCCATCCGTTGCGCTGTTCGATCTTGTGCTGCGTCACGTTGATCTTCGCGCGAATGTCGGCGGGCTTCGGTGCCTTGTGTCCCGTCCATCCGCGCATCGTTTCATCGAACGCGGTTTCGAGCGTTGCGCCCTCGTAGGGGTGCAGCACGTCGGCGTAGAGGGTGAGCCAGCCTTGCCCGCTTTCGTTCGTGGGAAATTCCTGCGGGAACAGGACGACGAGCCTTGCGAACAGGTTTGCGACTTTCATGAGACGCCCTTTCCGGCTTCGTAGTCTCGGATGACCGCCTGCACGTCGATTGGCGGACGGCCGCGCACGGGATCGGCACGCAGCGCCCATCCGATCCACGTCAAGCGCCAGTCCGTGCGCAGCGCATCCCTGCCGGCCTTGCCGCAATAGTGGGCGCGAAACTTATCGGCCTCGAGTTGAAGGTTGACCTTCGACAGCCCGTGCAGTTCGCGGAGCCTTGCCGCTTCGTTGCGCCACTCATCGGGCAGCGTCCAACTGCGATCGAGCCTCGTCGATTTATCCTTCCCCTGTGGTGGTGGCGCAGCGCCGCTAGGCGCGAGCGTCGAATTTTTCGAGGTCGGCAACCTCTGTATAGGTTTCTCTGATTCAGAATCTGACTCGGTAGAGGGATAGGACTGGATATCCTTACTTTCTCTCTTTCTCTCTTTCTCTATTCTCCTATTGCTATCGCTAAGCATTGCTTGAGCATTGCTTGTGCCATCGCCATCGGCAGATTCCGGGTGAGCATTTTGCCAGCGTTTCCGAGCACCTAGCTTGCCTCGCTGGCTCATTTTCGAGCTAGTCGAAATAGCCCGCAAAATTCCCTCTGTTACCACGGGGTGGTATAACAACTTATCTGAGTGTTTTTTCCAGCCTTTCAGCGCGACGGGCCGAATCTTCCTCCAAGTCGCCACGTCTTTGCCGAGTTCGGCGAGCCTCGCGAGGGCAACGTCGTCGTCGGGGAGAGAGCCCGCCGGCACCTGATCCCAGGACTTGAGCCAGAGCGTCACGCCCGCGCGCCATTCGGCGTCGCTGGCGCTCGCGTGGAAGCGGGAACCGAACAGCCGATAGCGATAGATCGGCGTGAAATCGTAATCGTGCAGCTTCGCATGGGCCGGCACGGGTGGCGGTTGGAGCTTGCGCGTCACGTCCTGCGGCCTCCGCGGAATAGTTTGCCGCGTTTGATCCGCTGGCTATCGAGAAAGGTCACGATCTGGCAAAGGTCGGGGCGCCACACCGCAATCATCTTGACGTCGCCGTGGCGGACCATATGGCGCTCGCTGCCGTCCGTCTCGCGCGCCAGCAAGATCGACCGCTTGAGGCCGATTTCGCTTTCGAGCTCGTGGATCACGTCGATCGTGAGCGCCAGGCCGTAGCGCTCGCGGGCGCGCCTGATCGCGTGCGCGCGCCGTGCGCGCAGATGCGCGTCGTCGGCCTCCGTCATCGTTCCCCCTCGACGCGCGCCGTCTGCGTGCGCGCCTTCGCGATGAAGTGCCCCGTCCAAGGGCCGCGCCATCCCTGCCGCCAGATGAACCACGCATAGGCCGTGCGCCCGCCTTCGGCTTCGATGCGGCCGCGCTCGTATTCGGCGCCGGGCGGCATCGAGGTCCGGTCCGACGAGACGGCAACATGCGAGAGGCCCGACGCAGCGAAGAAGTCCGCACGCTCTACCGTCTCGAGGAAGGCAAGGCGCTGGATCATCGCGACGCCGACGCGCGCTTGCGTCAAGGCCCGCTCGGCGAAGCGCACCGCGCTCGTAAAAGGCGGGTTCGTTATCACCCAATCGACGCGGCCCACGGGCGGGTCGGCGATCGAAAGATAATCATGCACGGCCGCGCCCTCGATCCGCCGCTTGAGGTCGGAGCCGTAGGCCGTGAAGCCGCGCGAGCGCGCAACGGCCGGAATGCGTCCGCTGCCGCACGCCGGGTCATAGATCGTCGCCGGCGGCGCGAGGGCGAGGAAATCCAGCAAGGCGAAGGTCAGCCAGTAATCCTCGATATAATAATCGTCGGGGTCGCGCTCGTAGGCGCCGACTTTCTTGCCGCGATAGTTCACTCTTTCCATTGCAATGGCTCCGCACCGGCCACTTGGATATCGGCCCAGGCATAGGACAGCAGCGAGCAGGCGTCCGCTTCGTCATCATTTCTCACGTCGGCGCCGAGCTCGCGGCATTTGGCGATCGTGGCGAGCTTGAGCTTTTCGCGCCCGATGCTGTTGGTCCCGATGAAGTGGATATTGCGCTGATGCGGCGTCGCCTTCCAGAGATCGCCGGCGAGGCCGTTCCAGCGCGCAACAAGCTCGACGCAGCCCGCGAGCGACAACAGGATGTAGGCCGCCGCTTGATTGGTCTGGCCGCTGACGAAGGGCGCTTCATAGACGATC
The DNA here is from genome assembly GCA_902826195.1 of uncultured Bradyrhizobium sp. GTDB lineage: Bacteria > Pseudomonadota > Alphaproteobacteria > Rhizobiales > Xanthobacteraceae > Bradyrhizobium. The sequence continues at coordinate 4,078 of CADEDX010000001.1, forward strand.
GCGTCGGGCCGCTCCAACTTGATGAGCGGGTCGAGCCAGCGGATGAATTCATCCATGATCCAGCCCACGTCATCAATCCCGGCATCGGGGAACGTGACGTGACCGAAGCGCACGCGCTGGTTGGGCGCTCCGATCGCCCAACCAGTCCGTCGCGCGGTATCGAGCGCGAGGATCTTCATCAGTGGACTTTCGCGCTCGCGCCCGGTGCCATTTCGCCCGCGATCTCGGCTTGTGCATCCTTCCAGCCTTGATCGAATTGATGGCTGTTCTCGCTCGCCGCCGGGAAGGGATTTGACGTGGCGAGCTTGCCGGCCTTCCCGGCCGCGTATCCCTTCTGATAGGACTTCGCGCGCTCGGCGGTGGCGTCGAGCTTCTGGTCTTCGCCGGCCGTCGCGACGCTGCGCGTCTCATCGAATAGTCCGAGTTGCGAGCCGGGTTCGATCGGGAAGTCGATCGCGGCGCAGAGCCGATTGACCGCCTGCACGTAGCCGTTGACGTCTTCGATTTCCTGCTTCCGCCACTTGAGAACGGTCGTGACGGCATCGAGGTCGTGTTGCGACAGGCCGGCCGACTTTGCGTCTTTCAGCTTCGCGCGATAGACGCCCATCAGGGTCTTGAGCGCGTCTTGCGCCTTTTCCACGTCTTTCTTCGCCGAGAGAATTCCGTTGTAAGTCCGCTTGATGAAGTCGGGCGTGATCCGGTTCGGCGTCGGGATCGGCACGTTGCCGATATGCTCCATTGCGTCTTCGGCGGCGCGGGCTTGGGCTTTCGCGCCTTTCTTGCCGCCGCCCATTCTCTTGCTCATTGCGTTGTCTCTCCGGTTGCAGCGCCGCTCGCGTCCGGTCGCGCCTCGCGGCTTGGCGCGCCGTTCCCTGCGCGGCGCTCGAGATCGGCCGCGGTGGACAGAAGCTTGGAAATGATGCTCTCGCGGCTCAGACACGCTTCGAGATCGCGCGCGGTATAGCCGTGTTGCAGAAGGATCGAGACGAGGATGCAAGCGTCATCGAGCAGCGCTTCGGCCTGGCTCCCGACCTTGTGCCCGTCAACGAAGATTTCGGCGACGTGATCGTCGGCCGCTTTCCCGAACGTCACCGAGAGGCGCGGCGTGCGCTCGTCAATCTCTATCGTCTCTGAAACATTGTCGCGCCGATTGGGCAAGCGGCTGCGACCAAGCTTTGAAGGCGCGGACACGTCGAAATCTCCGCTTCAATTCCCACAGGCAAGGAAGCAACAAGCGGGCGGCGCAAACCCAGGAAGGAAAACGCCGCCCGCCTGCCCGGCCTCTACTCAGCTAGAGGCCGGACCTTTGGGAAGGGCGACGCCCGTCCGACCGCGATGCGGTTTCGGATTCGGGATTCCCTTCCGGATCGTCGCACGGCGCACATAATCGGTGAGGTCGAGCCATTGCGTCAGGGTCGGCGAGGTCGCGCCATTCAGATAGCGCTTGAAGCTCGCATAGCTTGTGCCGATCTGTTCCGCGAGTTTTGCCTTTGTGATCCCGGCTTTCTCCGCGCGGGAGGCAAGGGCTTGGACGGCCGCAGCCGATTTTCGATTCGATTCATCCATGGGTGCGGACAATAGTCCCCTCGCGGATTCGCGTGCAACACAAATTTGCGCCGGCTCAAAATTGTATTGCAATCGCCGCGAATCGGGACTTAAATCCGCATCGCAGCGCGCTTTCGACCAAGCCAGCGCGCGGCTGGCGCTCTGATTTGCAATGGTCCCCCGAGCGCCAAACAGGAAGGCCCGGCCGCGTCGGCGATCCCCCAAGGGTGCGGCCGGGCCAACCCTTAACTCAAGCGATGGAGCCATGCCTTTGCGTGAACATTCAAAAGCGATAGATGGCGAAACCCTCGACATTCTGTCGCGCTCGGTCTGCGCCGGCAACACGGTGAAGCTGCCCGACATGCTGCCGCGTGCGCAGTATGAGCGCGTCGATAAGGTGTTGCGCGCTCTCGGCGGGCAATGGGATAGGCGATCGCGTTCCCATATCTTTCCCTACGAGGCGAAAACGCTGCTCGAGACGGCGACGCGCGACGGGACCTATATCGACCGCAAACAGACGTTGCAGCTATTCGAGACGCCGCCCGAGCTTGCCGTCGCGATGGTGACGCTCGCGCAGATCAAGCGCGGCGGCGTCGCCCTTGAGCCGAGCGCCGGCACCGGAAACATCGTGCGGCCGCTCTTATCGGCCGGCGCGCGCGTGATCGCGGTCGATATCGACGCGCAGAATTTCTCGGCGCTCGCGCAGATCGACGGCTGCGAAGCTTGTCACGCCGATTTCCTGACATGGGGTCCGCAGATCATGCACGGCGGTTTCCGCTTCGATGCGGCCGTGATGAACCCGCCTTTCTCGGACGGCCAGGACATGGCGCATATTCGCGCGGCCTACGACCTTGTGCGGCTGGGCGGGCGGCTCGTCTCTATCTGCGGCGAAGGCGCTTTCTTCCGGCAGGACGTGAAGGCGCAGATGTTCCGCGAATGGCTCAAGCGCGTGCGCGCCGAGGATACGCCGCTGGATCGCTCTACGTTCGCATCGGCAGGGACGGCCGTCCTATCGCGGATGATCGTCATCAAGCGGCCGTCGTGATCCGCGCTGCAACCCGCGTCCGCGTCATCGGCGATTCCGCCTTCCTCGGAATGGTCGGCGTCGTGTTGTCTTCCGCCAGCGGCAGCGACCGCGGCGACTTTTTGAGCGCGCTTGTGCAACTGGCTACGAAAGAATGGCCGTTCGCCGGGAAGCCGGTTTGGTTCTCGGCGGGCGAGCTTGCAACAGAGGGACCGCTACCATGACATGCCACGCAACCGTGACGTTCTCCCATCCGATAGCGCAAGGCGACGAAGCTATCCTCGTCGGAGTCGCGCAGGATCGCGCGGGCCGACCGCGCGTCATGGTCCTGCCGCCGGGCGCGATGCTCGAACGCGCGCACGATGCGCCGCCGCCTGCGCAGGATCGCCCGGCCGATCTCTCGGCCGCGCAAAAGGCGTGGTGCGATGGGAAATTCGGCGCAGGCGCACGCTATGACGCGGTGCCGCAGGTCCGCGAGCGGACGCCGGCGAAGGACGCCAAGACGATGAGCGTCGAGACACGTCACGCCCTCGTGGCGCTCGGCGTCAGCCGCAATACGGCCGGCCTTCTCTCCGGTCACAACAACGGAGCGAAGCGCCATGATCGCGAAGATTGATAAGCCGGGCATCTACGACAACATTCCGGCCGAGGTCTATCACGGCGATCTCTGCGTCGGCCCGTCGATCTCGAAGTCGATCGCGTGGGATATCCTCAATACCTGCCCGGCGAAGGCGTTTCACAACTGCTATTTGAATTCGTCCCGCGAGGTCGAACAGAAACAGGAATTCGACGTGGCGACGGCCGCCCATCTGGTCGTGCTGGAACCCGAGAAGTGGGATTCGACCGTCGTCGAAATCGCCTGCGAAAACTACAAGAAGAAGGAGGCGCAGGAAGCGCGCGACCGCGCCTATAACGCCGGCAAAATCCCGCTGACGGAGCCGCAGGCGTTGCGCGTGCTGGCGATGCGGACGGCGCTGCGGGCGAGCCGTCTTGCCGGCGCTGCGTTCGAGGGCGGCAAGTCCGAGCAGACGATCGTGTGGCAAGACGAGGACACGGGCGTCTTTCTCAAGGCGCGGCCCGACCATTGGCATATCGGCGGCGACACGATGGTCGATTACAAGACGACGGCGAGCGCCGACCCGGACGATTTCGCGCGCCGCTGCTACGACTTCGGTCACTTCCTGCAAGACCCGTGGTATCGCTCGGGCGCGGAGAACGTCGGCAAGCCCGTCAAACATTTCTGGTTCGTCGTGCAGGAAACGACCGCGCCCTTTCTCGTCTCGGTCAACAAGCTCGACGACCATGCGATCGAGTGGGGTGCGCTCATGTCGCGCCGCGCGATAGACGAATTCTCCAACTGCTTCCATACGGCGCGGTGGCCGGGTTACGACGCGAAGGCGCGCGTCGTCTCGCTGCCGAAATATGCGGAGTATCAGTTGGAGGAAAGGCGGGAAGCGGGGCAGTTCGAGCGCCAAGCGCCGACGCCCGAAGCGCTCGCCGCAGCGAAACTGCTGTGGGCGAAGCTCGACAGCAAGGGAGATTTCTAGGCCATGAAAATCGTTCGTCTCGAAGCGGAAAACTTCAAGCGGTTGCGCTGCGTCTCGATCAAGCCGGACGGCTCCGTGATCCAGATCACCGGCAAAAACGCGCAAGGCAAATCGTCCGTGCTGGACGCCATCTATGCGGCGCTCGCCGGCGGCAAGGGCAATGCGCTGCCCGACAAGCCCATCCGGGCGGGCGAGGAAAAGGCGCGCATCCGCCTCGAGTTGGGCGATATCGTCGTGACGCGGAAATTCGGCCCCGGCGGCTCGACGCTCGTCGTCGAGACGGCAGCGGGCGCGCGCTTCCCGTCGCCGCAGCGCTTGCTCGACGACATGATCGGCGCCATCAGCTTTGACCCGCTGCAATTCGTGCAGCTTGATCGGGCCGCGCAATACGACACGTTGCGCAAGCTCGTGAAGCTCGACGTGGATATCGACGCCCTCAAGGGCCAGAACGCAACCGCCTTCGAGCAGCGCGCGGAGTTGAACCGCGACGCGAAGAAGCTCCGGGCGCAGGCGGCCGGCATCGTCGTCCCGTCCGGCCTGCCCGAAGATCCTATCGACGTTGCCTCTCTCACCCAGGAGCTTGCCGCGGCCGGCGCGACGAATACCGAAATCGGGCAGCGGCAGATGCGGCGCGACAAGGCGCGCGAGGAAGCGGAGGCCATGGTCGCGGTCGCGCAAGAGAAGCGCGCGCGGGCGAAGCGCCTCCGGGCCGAGGCCGACGATCTCGACAAGGCTGCGGCCGAGGATGACGCGACGCGCGACGATCTCACGAAGAAGCTGAATACCGCGCCCGCGCTGCCGCCGCTCGTGGATACCGCCGCGCTCGTGGAGCGCATCGCCGCCGCCGGCATCGCTAACAAGGGCATCGAGCAGCGCACGCTGCGCGCCCGGCTCGAGGCCGACGCGCAAGAGAAAGAGGACTGGGCCGAGAGGCTGACCAACGACATGACGGCGCGCGATCTCGCGATGACGCGGGCGATCGAGAAGGCGGAAATGCCGGTGCCCGGCCTGTCGCTCGGCGATCTCGAAATCACGTTGAACGGCGTGCCGTTCTCGCAGGCGTCGGACGCCGAACGCATCCGGACGTCCGTCGCCATCGCCATGGCGACCAACCCGAAGCTGCGCGTGCTGCGCATCAAACACGGCTCCGACTTGGACGAAGATAACCTCGCGATGCTGCAAAGCATGGCCGACGCCGCCGATTATCAAATCTGGATCGAGCGCGTCGATTCGTCCGGCAAGGTCGGCGTCGTGATGGAGGACGGCGCCGTCAAGGGTGCGCCCGTCGAGAAGAAGGAATAGGACATTGGCTCCCGCAATCATCGACTGGTCGCCGGCCGTTCGCGAGGATAGCCGCATCATCATTACGCTGGTCGGCAAGAGTTCCAGCGGCAAGACGCTCTCGGCGCTCTATCTCGCGCGCGGGCTGGTCGGGCCGGCCGGCAAAATCGGCTTGCTCGACACCGAGCACAAGCGGGCGCTCGTCTATGCGAATGACGCCGCCCCGTGGATACATGGCCCGCTCTCGCCGCCCTTTACGCCCGAGCGCTATGTCGCGTCGATCGAGAGCGCCATCGCCGCCGCCTTCGACTGCCTGATTATCGACAGCGGCTCGCACGAATGGGAAGGGCTTGGCGGCGTGCTCGATCTCGCCGACGCGACCGGCCAGGAAGGGCTTTTGAAGTGGGCCGGCCCGAAGGCGAAACACAAGCGGTTCATGCAAGCCGTCATCAACTGCCCGATCCATCTGATTTTCTGTCTGCGCGCCAAGGAAAAACTCGTGCAGACGAAAGACCCGCAGACCGGCAAGAAGGTCATCGTGTCGAAGGGCTTTGTCTCGATACAGGACAAGGACTTTATCTACGAGACGACGATCGAGCTTTTCATGCCGAGCCCGGAGGATCGCAATCTCATCGGGATTCCGGTGCCGAAGAAACTGCCGAAGGACCTTGAGCCGGCCTTCCCGGCGAACGCGCGGATTTCGATCAAGACGGGCGAGGCAATCCGCGAATGGCTCGGCCGCGGCAAGGCCGTCGATCCGGCGCAGACGCAGCGCATTTCGGCCGCGCGGCTCGAAGCCGACAAGGGCAGCGCCGCGCTGAAATCCCATTGGGAAGCGCTGTCGAGAGACGAGAGGAAGGCGCTCGCGATCGAGCTCGACAATCTGAAAAGCATCGCGACGGAAGCGGATCGAGCCGAGGCCGAACGCATCGCCACGGCGGCAGCGCTCGCCGCCGAAGCCAAGGCCGACCCGGCCAACATGGATGATCCCTTCGCGGTGCCGCCGAAGCGCGCCGACGACGCCGAGCCGATGGAGCTCTATGCGGCGGACGGCGAATTGGTCGCGGCCTTCGGTCAGCACGGCCCCTATGCGCAACGCGCCTTCAAGCTTTTCCTCGCGGCGCAATCGCTGGCCGACGTTGAAGCGCTGATGCGCGTCAACGCAATCGGGTTCGAGGCGCTGCCGAAAGACCTTCGCGAGTTGATCGCATCCGCCGAGTCCGACGCGACGGCTCGCATCAAGCGCGCGTCGCGCAGCGCGAAGCCAGCGGACAGGCTCGTATGAACGCCGCCGCATGGGGCTTCGCGCAATGGATCGTGTTGACGATCTTCGCCGTCAAGCTCGCGCAGGATATCTGGCTCGACGGCAAGCCGGTTCGTCCGCGCCGCTACAATCGAATTCACGGCATCGTCGCCGTGATGGTGTGGCTCGCCCTTCTGCAATGGGGCGGGTTCTTTGACTGACCCACAAACCCAGGAGATAGCTATGTCGATCGAAATGGTTGCCCTTAGCGCGCTCGCCCCGAGCCCGCTCAATATCCGAGGCCCGGAGGGATACGACGAGGGCGCGTTGAAAGCGCTCGCGGCCAATATCCATCGCTATGGGCTGCTGCAAAACCTTGAGGCGCACAACGGCGCGAACGGCAAATACATGGTGCATGTCGGCGGGCGCCGGCTCGCCGCGCTGGCGCTGCTGGTCGCGGAGAAGAAGATCGCGCCTGACCATCGCGTCCCGGTTCGCATCATCCCCGAGGCCGACGCGAAGGAACGCTCGCTGTCCGAGAATTTCGAGCGGCAGGATATGGAGCCGATCGACGAGGCGATCGCCTTCGCCGAAATGGCGCAGGGCAGCACGCCCGAGGACGTTGCCGCCGCCTTCGGCGTGAAAGTCCGCTACGTGTTGCAGCGGATGAAGCTCGCGGCGCTCTCGCCGAAGCTCATCAAGGCGTTGCGCACGGGCGAGCTCGGCCTCGGCGCGGCGGAAGCCTATGCGATGCTGGCGACGAAGGATCAGGAAAAGGCTTTCAAGATGTTCGGCGACCGCTCGCCGGACTGGCTGCGTCGCGACATGCGGCGGCAGGCTGCCGAAGCGACAGAGGTCCAGTTCACCGAGGCCGAATACATCAAGGCGGGCGGCGAGCCGCTGCGCGATCTGTTCGTCGCCGGGATCGCGGGCGTGAGCTATCCCGACGCGAAGCTTGTCGCCAAGCTCCAGTTGGAGAAGGTGACGGCCCGCGCCGAACGCCTCAAGGCCGCAGGCTGGACGCATGTCATCGTCACGAAAGAGGATCGGGAGCTCTACAACGCGCAAAGCCAGGGCAATCGGCTCTACGGCCAGAACAAACACGACGAGCGCCGGAAGATCGAGGCCGAGCGGTTGGCGGTGAGCCAGAAAGAGCCGCGGACGCCGGAGGACCATGAGGCGATCGCGACCCTCACGCGAATGCTCGAAGATCTCGAAAGCGACAGCTTTACGCCGGCGCAGCGCGCGAATTCGGGCGTGATGATCCATATCGGCGCCGGCGGCAAGGTGACGACGATGTTCGGGCATCGGACGAAGGAACAGATTTCCGCCGCGCGCAAGACGGAGAAGGCCAGCAAGAAAGCGGACACGAAGGGCAAGGCCGACAAGGCGAAGGCCGAGGGCGGCTATTCAAAGCCGGCCGTGCAGTATCTCGCGGCCCGCATGACGCGCATCATTCAGACGGCCGCGCTCGACGACGCCGATTTCTGCGACCGCGTGTTGCTGTTCAAGCTCCTGTCGCGCGACGGCAGCCTCCGCGCGCATCGGCATTGGTCGATGTTCAAGCCGTGGAGCGATCTGGTCCCCGAGAGCGCGGCGCAGCAGAAATTTCACGCCGCCATCGCTAAGGACATGAAACGGAAATCGCTCTCTTTCTTCGGCGGCGATCCGCACCGCGAGGATATCCTGCCGAAGCTCTGGCCGCTCATTCAGGCAATGCCCGTCGCTGCCGTGCGCGCCGCTACCCGCGCGATGACGCTCGCGGCGTCGGGCGTCGAAAACTACGCCGACAATTACGACGAGCCTTTCGCCGAATATCTGGCCGCGTTCGTCGCGAAGCCGACGTGGCGCCCGGATGCGCGCTTCCTCGACATGCTGTCGAAGAAGCAAATTCTCGACGCGCTCCGCGAGTGCGGCTTGAAGCCCGAGACGATCGCGCGCACCGGGAGCCAGGCGAAGGAGGGCATCGTGGCAACCGCCGTGACGATGTTCTCCAATCCGGCGAGGGCCGGCATTTTCGAGGTGCCGACGCAACAGAAGCTCTTGAATTGGCTGCCGAAGCCGATGCGCCAGCATGGCGCGAAGCCTAAGAAAAAGGGGAAATAGACATGAGCCACGGCGTCCCGATCACGCAGGAAGATTATTTTCAGACGATGATGCAGATGGCCGCGATCATCCCCATCGTCCGTCATATGCCGCTCGAGAAGATGCGCGAGGCGCAGGCCCGCGCGGACGCCGTTGGCTGGTTTCTCGATCCCACGTCGGCCATGCGCAACTCGGTCAAATTCGAGCAGGACGTGGAGCTAACCGAAGCGTTCCGCTCGCTGCAACGCGCGATCGAAAAGCTCGACGCGATCGTCGCGAGCGAGCGCGCCCGCAGGGGGATCGCATGACCCGGCAATTCCTGAAATGGCCCGAGGGCGTGCGCGAAGGGCATATCGCGGTCACGGGCAAGACGGGCAGCGGCAAGACCTACACCGCGCGCACGATGGTTGAAGGCTTGCTCGACGACCGCGCGCGCGTCTGCGTGATCGACCCGACCGGCGTATGGTGGGGCTTGAAGTCAACCGCAGACGGGCAGGCGCCCGGCTTCCCGGTCGCTATCTTCGGCGGCAACCATGCGGACGTGCCGATAACCGACAAGCAAGGCGCGAAGCTCGGCGAGATCGTCGGGACGTCCGATCTGCAATGCGTGATCGACGTGAGCGAGTTCACCATGGGCGAGCGCCGCCGTTTCATGGTCGGCTTCACCGAGGCGCTCTATCAGCACAACCGCGCGACGCTGTTCCTGATCTTGGACGAAGCGGACGAATTCGCGCCGCAGCGGCCAATGCCCGATCAAACGCTGATGCTCCACCGGATCGACCAAATCGTGAGGCGCGGTCGGTCGCGCGGGTTCCGCGTCACGATGATTACGCAGCGGCCGGCGGTTCTCTCGAAAGACGTGTTGAGCCAAGCCGCGACGCTGATCGCGATGAAGTTGACCGCGCCGCAGGATCGCAAGGCGCTCGGCGCGTGGGTCGAGGGTCAGGCCGACGCCGTGCGCTGGAAAGAAATCCAAGCCGAGCTTCCGCGCCTCAAGGTCGGCGAGGGGTTCCTGTGGTTCCCCGAGGGCGACATTCTGGCGCGCTACAAGTTCCCGAGCATTTCGACATTCGACAGCGGTCGGACGCCGAAGGCTGGCGAGCGCCAGCGCGGGGCGGTGCGCGTGGCGGACGTCGATCTTGCGACGATCCGCGCGGCGCTCTCGGCCGTGGTCGATAAGCCTAAGGTCGGCGCCGTCGCCGGCGGCGTCGCGGAAGCCCAGGTGCGGGCGCGCGAGCAGGCCGCGCACGCGGACGGGCGCGCGCAAGGGCGCACCGAGCTTGCCCTTGAGATCGGGCCGCATATCGACGCGATCTTTTCGGCGCTGATTGCCGCGGGCGTCTCGCGCAAGCCAGCCGTTTCGGTCGGCTTCGATACGACGCAGCCGCGTGCAAGGCTGGCGGCGGCGCTCGAAACGGCGCTATCGCCCGCGCCAGCGCCCAAGCGCGCCGCGCCCGCGCGCTCGCTCGGCAACGGCATCCATCCCGCCGCCGAGCGGATGATCCGCGCCCTTGCCCGGCAATCGCCGCCGCCGGCACCGTTGCCGGACGTGGCCCCATTCTTCGCGTGGGAAGAAATCGCGATGCTCGCCGGCATGGTGCCGGGCAATGGCTTCTACTATCACGGCCGCAAGGAATTGCTGGCGCGCGAATGGGTCGCCGGCGACGACCGCGTGACGATCACGCCCGCCGGCCGGGAGGCATCGCGCACCGAATACGCGCCGATGCTGCCGGGCGATATCGTCGAGCTATGGCGCGCGAAGCTCGCGCCGCCCTCGGCCGACATGCTCGGCGCGATCTTCGGCATGGCGGGCGAAGGAATCTCCGTCGCCGCGCTCGCCGAGACGATCGGCCGCAAGCCCGGCAATGGCTTCTGGTATGCCGGCCTCAAGCGGTTGCGCGCGGCCGGGCTGATCGCGCAACAGGGCGACAGGATCACAGTCACGGAGTTGCTGCGATGATCCTCACGAGACAGCAGTTGCAGGCGGCGCGTTCGCAGATCAATGAAATCGAAGCGCTCGAATCCAAGTTGCGCGCGACTCGCGAGCTTCGTATCGCCGTGACGCGCAAGGTCACGCTCGGACCATGGACGACGGAGCTTCATTTCCACGACGAACATTCGCAGCCGCGTCGCGTCTCTTTTACGATCACACGCGACGACGTTCAGGCGCGCCTCGCTGACTTGGAGGCGCAATATTCGCGGCGGCTCAATCAGATCGGCGGCGACACAGAGGGAGGATGACATGAGACTCGAAGACGTGAGGGTCGGAACGGTGCTGGTTGCGGACGGTAGCTTTACATGCTTGCCGCCGCGCGCGCGGCGCATCGTGCAGATCGACGACAAGGCAGGCCCGTTCATCGAGTGCGCGGACGGTAAGCATTTTCTCGACGGGCAGACGGATGGCGCCGACAAGCTTGTCGGCTTGAAGCCATCCATATCGGTGCGCGCCGTGTGGAAAGAGCTCATCCCGATTCGCGACATTCAGACCGTGCGGCTGCCGCCGGGTGCTGAAATCCTCTCGGTCGCGGCGCAGGGTCACGCCATCGTCACGGACGATCGACGCTTTCCGCTGTTGTCGCTGTGGTTCCGGTGCGATCCGGACACGCCGACGCCGACCGCGCCGCGCCGTATTCAGATTTGCGGGACGGGCCATCCGACCGCGCCCGACGACACCGAAGCGACGTTCATCGGGACCGTGATCCTCGACGAAGGCAAGCTCGTGTTTCATGTCTTCGAGCGCACCGCGCCATGACGATGACGGCCGAAGCGGCGCGCCTGAACGCGGACGCGATCAAGCGCATCATCGCGCAAGCGGAGCGCGAGGGGCGCTGGATATTTTGCCGGTGGCGCGCGATGTGGTTCGAGCCGGACGTGCTATCGCAATTGCTTGGTGACGGCCGCGGCGGGCTTGCGCTGCTGCCGGCATATTGGTTCGAGCTACGCGACGAAGCGGAATATATCTTCGGCGTCAGGGACCTCGCGGATCGCGCCGTAGCGGACTATCTCGACGCCATCTTGCGGGTCGAGAGCGGAACATAAACGAGGGAGCAAGGGAGCGATGGCTAAGATGATCGTGATGATACCGGGCGAGCCGACGACGACGCGGGACTGCCCGGACGTGCTGCGCAGCTTCGACATTTTTCACGAATGGTTGCCGGTCGGATACGTCGAGCGCGTGATCGTGCTGCACGAGGGCAAGCGGCAAAATATGTTCGTGCATGAGGAAGGCGCGCTCGTCGGCCTGCCCGAGAACCCGGCGGCGACAGAGATATATCACGCGGCGACAAAGGCGCGCGGCCATTCGACGGCGGGCGCGCCGAAGATCTATGGGCCGGCGCTTCTCTGCGTCGGGGCGGTGCTGCAATGAACCGCTCGGTGTTTCCCGTGGTCGATCGCGAGGAAGTGGATGGCGTTCACGCGATGGACGACGCCACGCTCCGCACGCAGCCGAATGACAAGCTCGTCGCGCTCCTGGCCGACGCGCATCATGCGGCGCTATCGCATCGCGACCCTCGAGTCCGCGTTTTTTATGAGAGCGTATCGCGGCGCCTGTTCGATGAAGCCTTGCGGCGGATGGCGGCGGGGGCGGCATGATCTGGGTCGTCGCCGTGGCCGCTCTCACGCTCGCCGTGGGCGCGCCCTACTTTTATCGGGAGGTCGCGCCCGCTTCCTTCGGCGACTGGCTTTTCTGCGGCTTGCTCGTCAGCGCCTTTGTCATGGCCGGCGGCGTGCTGGCGTCGGTTGCCGCTATCACGGTCGGTTTCGGTTTCGAGTGCCGCCCGGTCAAAACAGCGGAGCGACAGCTTGCCGCGATCCGCGACAAAGACGTAGCGGGCGGATCGTTTTTCTTGGGGACCGGCTCGATCCGTAACGACACGTATTATTTTTACTATGCGATCGAGAATGACGGCGCGCTCGTGCCGGGCCGGGTCAATGCCGCCGGTCGCGGCGTTCGCATCTATGAGGAAGGTCGCAGCGACGCGGTGTTGCAGACGTTCAAGGGCGAGCCGGTGTCCGCAATCGCGTGGCTCCTTTCGCTCCCGCTGTGCCTCGATCAAAGGACCCACAGCTTTCGCGTCCCGCGCGGCACCGTGCGGGCCGGCTATTCGATGTAGAGGGCGACGATGAAACCGATTCGATTCCCCGGCTTCGATATCGTGCTAGGCGCGCCGAAAGATTGGAATGAAGCGCGCCTCGGACCTTGCGCCGGCCTGCCGGTGCGGCGCACGCGCAACGGCCTGTGTCAGTCGGTCTGGAAGCCGACGTTGCGCGAGCGCCTTCGATTCCTGTTCGGCGGCAAGATCATCCTGTCGGTCCATAGCGGTCGATCGCAACCGCCCGTCTCGCTCGCGGTCGGGTTCATCCCGGAAGCTCGCCGCAAGGGATATGAGCAGGAGCGGCCGATGCGCAACGTCGAGACAAAGATATGAAGCTCTCGCCTTGCCCGTGGTGCGCCCTGCCGCCGCGCGCGCGGCCGAGCGAGGTCGCCTGCGAGAATCCCGCCTGTCCGGTCGGCCCGCGCGTCAAGCGCCAGCACGCGAGCGGACCCGACGCGCTCGCGCTCTGGAACCGTCGCGCGCCGGCCGCGAACAAGATCGCGCTCGAGATCAATGAGGAAGACGGCACCGTCGCGCGCGTCGTCACCGAGGCGCCGGCCGAGGTCTATTTCGTCTGCGATTTCGTGCCGGCCGATCGTATCTATCTTCTCGGCTCGACGCATATCACGGGGCCAGGAGCGGTCGAGAGGATCATCGGCGGCTCGCCGGTCGGCCACTATCACGACGGAGCTATCCACGGGCTAGGGAGGAAACATTGACATGGACACGAACGCGCTACAGCGGATTCTCGTTGCAGCTTGCCGGCTCTACCGTAAGGGCGAGGCGCGCACGGAGCGGGAAAGCGAAAACGTCCGCGTTGTCGAATTCTTCGACATGCCACACGTCAGCGAGGCGCCCAAGCATCTGCGCATGATCGACGTTCATTTCTATGTCGTCGGCGTCGATATGGCGGAAGCGGAGCGGCTGCGTGGTGCGCTAGAGAGCTGGCTTGCGACATACCCTCACCCGTCGCGCCTGCGGGCCGGGCCATCTTATATCGAAATCGGCGGCGCTATCGGCGATCAGGGCATGGCGTTGACGCTGTTCGCGCTCGGCGAAGCGCTCGACCTATGGCGCGTGATGAAGCCGAGCGATCTCGGGCTTTCATCCGACGCGGCCGACCGCGCGGCCGGCCTGGGTTATGTCTTCTGCGTCCCCAAGGGCGCACCGTCCAGCGTGTTCCCGGCCGGCGAGTCTAGCGATCAGCGCGACGAGCGAGAGCGCACGCAGGCGGAGGAAGCGGAGAAGTCCGCCGCCGGCGCGACGGAGGAATAACCGAATGTCCGTAGCCGCCGAAATTGCGCGCAATCTTCGATACGTCGAGCAGCTTGAATCGCACATGGATGAAGACGGCGCGACGTCGCCGAGAAATCTCCGCGACGTGATCGCGATGGTGAAGCGTGGCGCCGAAGCGCTTGCCCTCTGCGAAAGCAATGTCGCCGCCCTTGAGCGCGCGAACAGCACGCGGCCGGATTATGACCTTCGGTGCCAGGAGTGCGGCCGAGCCCATATCCTCGATACGTCGATCCCGAGCGAGATATGGAATCAGATCGCGGACCCGTCCGACATTCTGTGCACGCTCTGCATCGACAGGCGCATGGCGGATAAGGGGTTGGCGAGCGCCGAGGCCGAATTCTATTTCGTCGGGCGCGCTCTCACGTCCAAGCTCTACGCGGAGTCGCATGGATGCGTCGCCGCAGCGGAGCGGCGCGCGCAAGAGGCCGAGGCGAAGATCGCCGCTCTCACGTCGTCCGAGCCTGACATGCGCCCCATCGCCGACATGCTGTCCGAATTCCTCCGCGACAAAGTGCGAGAGCTTCTGACGCATTGCAACGCGCAAGAGGTCGCCGGCTTCCATCGCATTTTCAAGGACGGGATCGAGGATCTTGAGCCCGTGATCCTCCGCCATGCGATCCTGCTTTGTCAGCGGACTATCGCCCGTCCGTCCGCGCAGCGTTCTGGCGATGGCGCATGAAGCGCGAGCCGCCGATCTTCGCGGACTGCCCCGACTGCGGCGGCGGCGGGTATTACATGGGCGCCGTCTGTTGTGGCAACGCTCTGCCGTCCGGCGAGTGCTGCGGCAATCCTGTCGGCGGACTAGTAACGTGCGAAGCGTGCGGCGGTGCCGGCCGTTACCCGGTCAAACCAAAGGAGCGTGAAATGACGAAGGTCCCCTATGAGCATGTCGTGCCGGCGCGCGAGATCACGCTGCCGGCCGAGACGATGAACGTGACGATGCCGATGACGGTGCCCGAGCGCATCGTCAAGATTCCCGAGCAGATCGTCAGAGGCGAAGTGGACGTGCCGGGAACCACTCCCGGACCCGTCATCGTCTCGAAGATCGCTTACGATCTTCCGAAGGGCGTCGCCATCGACGCCGAGTGGGCGAAGGCCATCGTCTCCGGGCGCGTGGTGATGCTGGAAGACGCCGACTATCGGCCGAAGGACATGCTATGGCTACCGGAGAGCGGGCTTGTCGTGCAGGGGTCGGGCGTCTCGCGCAATCTCAATGATCCGCTCGGCGCGGTTTTCAAGGCCAACTTTGCCGGCAATTACACATGGCACGGCGACACCTATCGAAAGCCCGTGTTCAAGTCCCAGAATGATCGCATGTTGACCGCGACGCTCCGGGACTTCGGGGTGATTGCCGAGAACAGTCAGCAAGACTTGTTTCATTTCGACGGGCTCGGCAACGGCGCCAATATCGGCATGTTGCGGACCCGCGGCGGCTTGCGTCACTTCCTGCTGCGCTCGCCGCAGAGCCGCGAGCCGGGATATATCGCCCCGATCAGCGCCTTCGCCGACGGCTATGCGCGTTGTTTCCTCGAAGCGATCGGCGGCGGCGACGGCTTCAACAACGGGCCGACCTATATCGCGCTTCGAGACTGTGACGTGCAGACGACCAACGGCGAGGCGCATGTGATTATCCAGAACGCGCAGCCGAACGCGAACCATCTGGTAATCGAGGGCGGCATCTACCACGGCGGGTCGAAATGCTTTCTCAAGCTCATCAACTGCCCCGACCTGGTGGTGAGCTTCCTCTGCGCGTCCTGCCTCGTGAATACGCTCATCGAGTGCGACAGCAAAAGCAACGTCTCGATCATGGGCGATGCGGTCGAGCGCGGCGGACAGTCCGGTGGCTACAAGGTGAAGAAGCTCAATCCTAACGGCTCGGTGAACGAAGCCGCCAGCGTGCGGTTCTAGCGCGTGCCTCGGGCCGCTGCCTGTCGGCAGCGGCCTCGGCGCTCGCGGCGTAGTGGCAGAGGGGAAAGACCATGGAAGTCGTTTTCAAAGTGACGGCGCGGCGTAGCGGTTACGCTCATACAGTTCTCGAAGGCACCTACACGGGACCGGCAACGGTCGAAATGGTCGTGGAAAAATTCACGGGACCCTTCGGCCATCGCCAGCCCTACGTGCGTCCCGATCCCGGCTCGCAAGACATGGCCGGCCGGTGGGGCATCATCCGGCATGAGGACTAGCCGGCGATGAAAGCTCTCACGGTTTATCAGCCTTGGGCGACGTTGCTCGTCATCGGTGCGAAGCTCTACGAGTTTCGAGGGTGGGCCGCGCCGCGCGTCTTTTGGGGGCAGCGCATCGTGATCCACGCGGCGCGGCGCAAGATGATCGACACCGAGATCGAGACGCTTCGGCGCACCATCGAAGCGGGGTTTCATGACGGCGGCATCCTGCCGTCGAAAGCGCTGCCGATCCTTGCGCGGTTCCGCGATCCCGATTGCTTCCCGCTCGGCTGCGGCGTCGGGACGGGAGAGCTCGGCACGCCCGCGCGCGCGACCGAGCTTTTCCCCGGCGTGCGCGGCGTCGATCCGGAAATCTTCGGCTGGCCCGTTCTCAAGCCCGAGGCGTGGGCGAACCCGGTTCCGGCGCAAGGCGCGCAAGGCTTTTGGAAATGGGGGAAGCGGTGAAGCGCTGTTGCAACTGCCGCCATTCGTCCGAGCCGTTCCCCTTCCCCGGCCTCGAGTGCCGCCGCGCCGCGCGTTACGACGTGATCGGCATCGTCTATGTTCCGCTCGCGGTGCATGAGCGATCGAGGGAGGGCCCGACCTATTGCGGCCAGGAGGCGCGCTTCTATGAGGGCCGCATCCTGCGGGCGCGCGATATCCGGTTGCTCGCTGCGGCCGGCGCCGTGCTCGCTCTATGGGCGGTATCGCATTTTCTGATATGGGGCTGGCATCTGCCGCCGCTGCCATGACGAAGCGCGTTTCCTGTCACGTCGTCTTCTGCCGCCGCACGCGCGCGGCTGATGGCGCTTTCAACGAATGGATCTGTGGCCGGCATTGGTTCGCGGTCGATCGACGCTTGCGTCGGCTCCGCGCGCGCAACCGGCGACGCATCCCGTTCCTGCGCGGCCCGGCGCTGCAACGCGCGCTCGCGCGAGAGCAGCGGCTTTGGCAATGGTGCAAGAGACAGGCGAGCGAGCGCGCCTTGCTCGGGCATCGCGCGCCCCGTTCCTTCGGCAATCCCTTCACGGAGTAGCAAATGACCATCGCGAATTTCCCCGTCAAATCCCGTCGTCTCTCCGTCGAGCAGGCGCTTGAGGAAGCGAAGAAGCTCGGCTTCGCGCAGGTGTTGATCGTCGGCACGACCGCGAGCGGTCAGAGCGGGATCGTGTGCAGCACCATGTCGAATGAGCGCGGGCTGTGGCTCGCGGAATCCGCTCGCAATTGGGCGATGCGCGACGAGAAAGGTGACGAATGAAGAAGCATCAGACGGCGACGCTTTACGCTTGCGTCGGCGGAAGCTGGCACGGCAAGGCGTTTCTGCTTGAGGAAGGGCGCACCGAAGTCCGAGTGCCGAAGATGCGGACGATCGGGATCGCCAGCGCCGGCCCGGTCGTCGCCGAGGATATCGACCCGCAAGCCGGCATCCTCGGCGGCGTCGAGCGCTACCGGCTCGAGACGCTGGTCCAGCGCATGGATGGAGAGCACCATCGCGCGCTTGTGCGCGAGGGAATGTCTCCCATGGGCGCGATGCAGCGGATCGCGATCGAATACATCCGCCGATCGAAGGATCGCGAACGCATGTTCGTGACGTCCAGCGCCGGCGACGGCAGCGCGTCGGCGTGGTTCAACATCGCCGGCACGCTCTCGCGCTGTCTCGTGGTCACGCTCGATCTCGCGGAGTGGGGCATCGTCCCCGGCAAGACCTACACATTCGAGCGCGCGAACCCGGAGGGCGAGAAGGTCAGGTGGCTCGGATGCGTGCCGATGATCTGCCCGATGACCAAGACGGCGACGTTCGTCATGTCGGAGCATGACGCGCAAGGCGCGCCGCTGACATTCGAGAACCCGCTCGCATGGCCCGGCGATGCGGAGATTGCCGGCGTCGTCGCGAAGCTCGCGGCAACCGGCAAGACGCTTGAGGGCGAATCCGTCCGAGACGTTATCAACGTCTTCGTCCATGGCCGGCGCGAGGCCATAAAAAAAGCCCGCCCGGCCGAAGCCGAGCGGGCGAAACCGGAGAGCGAGAATGGAGCGGAAGAAGCGCGTCACGATCAGCGCTAAGTCAGGTCGCTACGTGAAGAAGGAGAAGGCGAAAACCAATCCGGCCGAAACGGTTTCGATGCGCGTCCCGGTCGGCCAGCGCACGAAGAAGCGTAAATCCTGAACGTCCCGCCCGCGCCCGCCATCAAGCCACGGGCGCGGGCGGCTCAAGCTCCCCCGAGCTAACTCGTCGGCACGCCGTCCGGCGCTGCGATCATCGGCTGCGCGTCGCGCACCGCTTTGAGCTTCCCTTCGCAGCCGCGTCCCCAATAGAGCAGCGCGTTGGCGAACAGCGTCATTTCCTTTTCGGTGTTGCCGATGGGCGCGCGCGGCTCCGGGCCGCAATCAGTCATCGGCGCCGGAAGCGGGACTTCGATCAGGTTGATCTCGATCGCCGGTGGCTTGCTGCTGGCGCACGCGCTCAAGCCAGAAAGTAGCGCTAGGCCCGCAATCCTTATTGTCCGAGAGAACATTGATGACCCCCGCCGTTATGTCGGCCTGTTCGGACGCCAAGCGGCGCGCGCGGTCGAGCTCGCGCGCGTTCGCTTCGTTGATGCGCTGTTGCGCGTTCGTGATGGCGCGCACGGTCTGCGCGTTGCGCTCGGCCGCGGCGTGGTAGATCGCAGCGTCGGCGATCGCCGCCGCGGCTTTCGCGCGCTCGGCGTTGCGCTCGATCCAGAGCCAGGCGATGAAGCCGCCAATCGCGATCACGGCGACGAGCGCCGCGATGATGATGATGAGCGTCTTGTTGCCGCCGAAGAAAAGCTTCGCCGCAGCCCACGCCGCCCCGATCCCTAGCATGGTCGAAACTCCCCGCTTTGAAGCCAGCCATGCCAGCCGCAGGCTTTGCAGTCGATCGAGGGCGTCAGCGTCGGACGGTCGGCGTTGCCGTCCCACGCCCAGGACGGTTTGCACGCGGGCTTGGTGAGGCCGACGATGATCCCGCTCCCGCCCGTGCAGAGCCGGCCCGGTTCCTTCGGGCAGGCGAAGGCCAGCCGAAGGTCATCGGCCGCGGCGGCGGCGGCCGGTGCGCGCTCGCCGGGCGGCGCGCCATCGTCCTGCCATTGGAAGTCGCCCGGCCGCAATTCGCAGTAAAAATCGTTGAAAGTCGCGGGGTTGCCGTCCTTCCCTCTTATGGTGCCAGAGAAGGGCAGATAGTCCGGCCAGCGCCGGCCTTTGACGACGGACATGCGGAAGCCTCGAAAACGGCCCGAGGAAGCGCGTCTCGCCCCGAGGCCAATGGGCCAAGGCGTCGGGGCGAGTTGCTTATGGGCGGCCCGGAAAACCCGAGTCGCGAGCGGTTTACGACGAGAACCCGCCGAGCATCGCCCGCCATTTCGCGATGCGGTCGATATACGTCCGGGTTTCGAGGCTGTGGCGCGGGCCGGTGATCTGCACAAGACAGGGCGCGACAAGCTCCCACGTCTTCGCCATCCCGCAACGCCGCTGCGCCTTGCGGATGTTGCCGCCGCCCGCGTTATAGCCAGCCTGCGCAAAGCGGTGGAGTTCCATGACGGACGGCGGTGCTATGTCCGGCGTCCATCCGAGCTTGACCATGACCATGTAGAGAGCGCCCGCGCGGATCGCGTATTTCGCGTCGAAGGGCGACACGCCGTCGATTCCCATCCGGGCGATCGTCTCGCGCCACGTCGCCGGCATGAATTGCGCAATCCCGCGCGCGCCCGCCGGCGAGATCGCATCCGGCTCGAGACGCGATTCCTGAAACAGTTGCGCTTTCCACCAGAGCCAGTCGGGGCCGTAGGGCCAATAGGCGAAAGCCGCGTCTTTGATCTGCGCGTCGTAGGTCGTGTCCGACAGCGGCGCCGCACGCGCCGGCGACGGGTTGACGAGAAGCGCGGCCATCAGCACGGCGCCGAAGATCGACGTGGCGACGATCCCGAGCGTCAGCAATTTGAAGCCGTAGTAGATCCCGCGGGCGACGAGCCCGCCGAGGCCGTTGTCGAGCTTCGCGGCCTGCATCCAGTCGTCGAAGCCGTCGCCGGTAAATTTATTCCACAGGCGACTGAGCAGGATCAGCACGCCCGCGATGATGATGAGGCGCACGAGGCCGATGACGAAGCCAGGTGCATAGACCTCGGCGATCATATCGCCAAGGGTGACGGTCGGGTCCATTCCGGTTTCCTTTTCGCTAGGGTCGCGGCGATGCGTAGAGGCGGGTTTCCAGATCGCGAAGGCGTGCCGCGTTGTTCGCGATTTGCTCCTTGACGTCATTCACGCGGCCGTCGAGCCGCAAGGCCGTTTCGACGCGGCTGCCGTCGAGCCTCACGATGGCATCCGTCAGACGTTCGCGTTGCGCGTCGTCGTAGTAGGTGATCCGACCGTCGAGCCGGTTCACTTCGGCCGAGACGGAGACTTTGAGATCGGAGAGCCCGTCTTTCACGGCCACGACGGTTTGCAGTTGGTAGGTTTGCAACGCGACGAGGGCGCTGATGAGCGCGCCCAAGAGGATGCGGTAGATACCGCCGGCGAGCGGATTCGCGCCGACGACTTCGAGCGCTGCGCGTGTGCGGTGGTGCGCCACCTGGCCCTCCGTTTCATCGGTCATGACGGCCTGCCATGGTCGGCAAGACGCCAACCGTTTCCGACCGCGAGAAGGCAAGCGGTCAGCTTTGTATCGACGGCGACGATCGAGAAGGTGAACGTGCGTCGATTGACATAGATAAGGATTGCGTGCGTCTCGCTGGCGGCGACGCCGCTGGCGACGAATTCCTCCTGATACCGCGAGCGCAAGGTCTGCTCGAGAACGGCGAGCGGACCGCATGTCTCTTTCGGGGCAGTCGTCGCGGGCGTCGTCACCAGCAACAGGAAAGGCAAGGCGAACGCGGCAACACGGCGCATGACTTGGGCCTCCTAGAAAATAAGTGCCACTCCCAATCCGACGACGAGAGTCCACCCCGTCACGGCAACGAACATGAGAACCTTGGAGGATCGTTGTGCGTCCGATCTTGTCCATTCCGTCGAGACGTTCTTGAGCGCGTGGTAGAGCGCGCCAAGGTCACGCGCGCGGGCGGCGTCGGCCGCCTGCACCCAATGCGCGTCCATCGCCGGCGCGAACCAGCCGAGCCAATGGTCGAAGCGGTCATCGAGCTCGGCGCGAAGTTTCCCGACCGCGTTCTTGTAGAGCCATTGCGCGAAGCTCGCGGCCGACGCGATGACGCAGGCCGCGACGAGAAACGGGCGGGCGATCAACTGTTGCCCCGGACGGCGATGGCCGCGAGCGATCCGGCGGCCGAGTGCGCGGCGGTGACGCCGGGCGTGAAACTCCCGCGCTCGGTCTGGAACCGATCGCCCATGAATACCGTCACGGTCCCGTCGCCGCCGTTGATGGCTTGGACGTCTTTGATTTCCGTCAAGCCCGCGTCCGGCGTGAAGCTCGTCGCGATGCTGGCCCACGCCGCGACGGCGAGGACCGCGGCGGCTTCCGGCATAACAAGCGCGGCCGTCGCTGCCGTGGTCCGGTTGCTGTTCGAGACGGAATGCGCCTCGGCGTCGATAGCGCCCGCGATCTCGCCGCCGGCGAGCGCCACGTCGCGAAGGTTGGTCGCGCGTGCGTAGCTGGCGTAGCAGGTGCCCGAGAACGTGATCCGAATAACGCCCGTCTTCACGGTCGGCAGCGCCAGAATATAAATCGAGACGCCCGACGTGGTGCCAGGCGCGGAGCTCGCGTCGCGGCGCTCTTGCATCGCCTGAGGCGTGCCGGCTTGATCCCAATTGACGCCGGTCACGGTTCGCGTGGTGGAGGCGCCCCATCCGATGCGGACGACGAGATACTTTGCGTCGGCCGAAACCGTGTGGGTGATGTCGATCGTCGTGTGATTCGTGATCGTGGTTTCTTCGCTGTCCGTCCCGGCCCGCGCAGGCGGACCCGGCGGGAACAGCGCGCCGTCGTCGCGCATTAACTAAATTCCTTGCTGCACGCGCCATAGAGAGACGTGCCGTCGCAGACGAAGATCAGCATATCGACCGCGCCGATGGCCGTCGAAAGGACGGGCGCGACGCCGCCGCGGAATTTGTAATCCGACCCATAGGACAGGGTTCGGCCGCCCGCGCCGTCCTGCGTGACGAAGACGTAGTAAACGCCCTCGCGCTTGTTCGTCGGGTTGGCGAGCGCGCGGTTGCCGCCGAGCGTCACGGTGCGGATGCGCGCGCCCTTCATGTCCCAATTGATCGTAGCGCCATCGATGAGCGTGCCTTTCGTGCCGGTGAGCTGCCAGCCCTTCTCGAAGAAGCCCGTCGCGACGTTGACGGTCCCGGCGCCTTGATCCGTCTCGCCGGTGCCGACGACGAGGCCCTTCCAGATTTCGACCGCGTTCGTGAGCGCGCCGGCGACGATCGCGTGAAACTGCAACGCCGCGTCTTCGGCGCCGTTCGTGACCGCGATCAGTTCGGCGCGGATTTTCGCATAGATGCGCTTCACGCCCGTTGACGTGCGGGCCGACCACACGCGCGCGCCGGCAAGGTCGGCCGCCGCCGCCGACGTGCTGTCGCGGAAAAGATCATCTATCGGCCCTTCGCCCGCGCCGGAATCCTTCATCGAGACGACGGGTTGCACGGCCTCCGAGCCCGAGCCGACGTTGATCGTCCCGACGAGAAGATCCGTGGTCCCGGTGTAGAGATAGATTTCCCACGGCGTGACGTTCGTCTTCTTCCAGAATTGCCCGGCCGGCAGCCACGCGGGCCGCGTGCTCGCCTGAAAGCCGCCGAGCATCGCATCCAGCACGAAGCCGACGCCGTAACAGAAAATCGTGCGCGTGCCGGCGGCCCAATTGATGAGCGAGCCGGTCGAGCTCTTGAGCAGATTGCGGGTCAGCGTCGCCGGCGAGCCCGCGGTGACGGTGCCGAAGCCGATCTCGAACGTCGTGCCCTCTTGGCAGATGTAGAAGACTTGATTGCCCGAGCCGGCGCCGAGGACGAACGTGTCATAGCCGGACGCTGCGCCGAGCAAATCGTAGGTGCCCGTTCCCGTCGTCTCCGTGGTTTCGACAACGCGATCCGGAAATCTCATGGCACAAGCTCCTTGACGACGAAGCGCGTCTCGAATTGCTGGAAGAAGGCATTGACGAGCGGGTCCAATTGCTGAAAGAGCCCGTAGATCGTTTGCCGGTGCAGATGCGTCGTCGCCGAAGGATCGCGGCAG
This sequence comes from uncultured Bradyrhizobium sp., assembly GCA_902826195.1. Taxonomy (GTDB): domain Bacteria; phylum Pseudomonadota; class Alphaproteobacteria; order Rhizobiales; family Xanthobacteraceae; genus Bradyrhizobium. Next base: position 27,559 of record CADEDX010000001.1, read on the forward strand.
ACGAACAGGTCGCCCGCGAGCCCGACCGTGCGTTGAAGCTCGAACGCCTCGCCATACATTTCGTCTTCGCTCATATAGCGCAACTGCGCCTCGAGACGCCGCGCGATCCCGCGTTGCTCGCCCGGCCAGGTCTGCCCGCCGAGCGACGTGAATTGCGGCGTGTTGTCCAGGAAGCCGATGCTCCAGCCATAGGAGATATTCCGCGCCGGCTGCCACGTCGGGGCGATGTAGAGCCGGCCCGCGCGGAATTCGCCGGCCGGCGGATCGGGATCGGTGATCGAGACGCGCCACCAGCGCCGCGTTGCGAGCGCCGTCGAGCGCCAATAGATCGACGGCAGCGTCTCCCATACTTCGGCCGGCTTGCCGGTCACGGGCCATAGGCTGATTTCGGTTGACGTCCAGTCCGGAGTGTCGAGCCCGCCTTGCGTGTCCGAGGCGTCGATCTTCCACGTCGCGGACGCGCTGCCGTTGTGGGCGATCAGCGCGACAAGGTTCGGCGAGCGCGCCTGGCCGAAGTCGATATCGACGCGCGGCGAGGCGCCGAAGCCCCATCGGTCGCCCGGCTGTTGCGTCTGCAAGCGCTCCGGGTTCGTCGCGGCGCTATCGGGATCGGAGAGCGTCGCGGCGTCGATCCATTCGGGCTTCGCGAAGATGATGTTTTCGGTCATGCGTCAGCCCCAACAGAACAGCGAGAGCGAATCGGTTTCCACGTTTGCGGCCGCTCCGATGATGACGAATTTCTGCCCGGCCGGATCGAGCCCGAGCCGGCTCCAGTTCTGGATCGAGAGGATCCCGCCGATCGGCACGTCGAAGATATCGAGGCCGCGGGCTTCGATGCTGTAGATCGACCGCTCCGCGCCGTGCAGATCGCGCAGGCGCAAGGCTTCGGCGAGCGCGTCGGCTTCTTCGTCCAACTGCGTCGGAAAGTCTAGCTGCTGCGCCAGTTGATGCGCATAGACCAAGCTCGGGTCTTGCGTGGTGATGTAGCGATAGGCCGAGCCGTAGCGCTGGCGATCCGCTTCCGAGACGCCGGGCGGCTCCGCAAGCTGGTCGGCCGACTGGACTTCGATCATGCGCTCGTAGCCGACACGAAGAAGATGGATCGGCAGCACGCCGACGCGGCCGATCGAGAGGATGTTGTCGCGCTCGATCACGATATCGGCCGAGCCGGTCGGCAGATCGAGGCGCGCCAGTTGCAGCTTGCCGGCGAGCGTCGCCCACCAATAGCCGCCGATCCCGCCCATGATCTCGTCAAGCGCCTGTTGCACCGTGACGCCGGCGCTGTCGCAGTAATAGCCCGTCGCGCCCGATTGCAGGAGGTCGAGCGCCGCCGCGCCGATTATGTCCGTGCCGCCGAAATTGTCCTGGCCGAGCCGTTCCATCGCAATGCGCGAGGCAATCTGCGCGGCCGTGTCGATATAGCTGCCGCTCGCGTCGCCCTGCACGTCCGCCGTGAGAAGGCCGAGCGGCTGTAGCGTGCGGATGAGCGAGAAGGCTAGACAAGTCGCATATTCGCCGACGTTGACGGTCGCCGCGACCAGATCGTCATAGTTGGCGAAGTCGCCCACGAAATCATAGCCGACGCCCTTGTCTCGCACCGCGAGGACGGCCTGGCTTACTCCGTCATGGAATTGCCGGACGCCGTTCGTCGCGTCGATCAGGCGAACGGGAATGTTCCGGCGCACGCCATAGCAGATCGCTTTTGGCTGCCCGGCGATCGACGCATCGCCGTCGAGCCCGCCCGAGCCGCCATAGAGGACGGACTGGATCGGTTTCTGGAACGGCGCTTGGCGATCGCGAAGGCGGATCGTGATCGACGTGTCGGTCCAATCGAGGCCGATGCACGTCCCGACGAAGACAAGATCGAAGGTCGAGAAGGCCGCATCCTTGCGCCCGCGATAGAGCCGGATTTCGCGGCCGTCGAAAGCCTTGCCGAGCCAGTCGTCGCGCTCGCCCTTCGCGTTGCGGATGACGATATCGCCGGCGCCGATCCGCGACGGTCCTCCCGGCCTCCCGCCCTCGAAGACGCGGATGGAGTAATTGAAGGGCGAGGGCATCGCGCCGGGAAACCACGCATCGGCCGGCGTGTCGGCCATGTGCGAGTGATAGCCCACGTCCGACGCATAGAGCTCGATTTCGCCGCCGGTGATCTCGAAGTCGGAAATCGCGCCCTCGAGCTCCGCGAAGACGCCGAGCGGCCAGGGCGGGCCCTCCACCATCCGGGTGACGGTCGCATCGAATGGGCGCGCGACGAGCGCGATGACGCGCAGCGCGCGCGGCACCGAAACAGCGGTCTGCACGCCGCCATCGCCGAAGTAGGCTTCGCCGAAATAGCGCTGGCCGAAAAACCGATGGCCGAACATGCGGCGTTAGACCGTCTCGTCGATTGTGACGGCCGAGCGGTTGCCGTCCGCATCCACGGTCGCTTCCACGCGGTCCTTGCTGTCGTCAATGGCGCGGAAGATGGCCGTCGTGGTGTCGAGGCCGGACGCCTTGCCGATCAGCACGGCCCCGATGACGCGCAAGAGCTCGGTCAGCGTCAGGCCGTCAATGTCGGCGGGAATCTCGTCGGTCTTGGCCTTGATCGCCGCGATCTCCGTATCGACATAGCCAGCGACGACCGCGAGATTGGCGGCGCTCGCGAGCGACGTGAGGCCGGAGCCGGTGGCGCCGATCCGCGCATAAGCGTCGCCGGTCTGCGGCGTGTTGCCGGTATAGGTCGTCACGGTGTCGGCCAGGACGACGCCCGTTACCTTGTGCGACGACGGGTCATAGCCGGTGTCCGCGAAATCCTTGAGGTCCGTCGCGGACTGCGCGGTCCCGGCTATCTGGACAAGCGACGTGTCGAGAAGGTCCGAGCCGAGGACGATGCTGTCGTAGATGTTCGCCGGCACGACGAGGAAGTCTTCCCATACCGGCAACGCGCCGCTTTCAAAGACGGCGAGGCGCAGGAGCCCGAGCGTCCCGGTGTCGGTCGCGTCGAGCGTCACTTCATAGAAGCCGTTTTCCTCGTGCGAGAGCGTTTGCGCTGCGGCTTTCTGCGCCCAAGCGGCGGCGTTCTTTTTCAACCGAATGTCTGGCTGCGTCAGCGTGAGACCGGTCAGAGCGGTCACGCCGTCCGTAGCGTCAAGAAAGGGGCCGATCGGCACGTCGGCCGATGTCGTTTGCTTGAGCCAGCGCATCTATGCGGTCCTCCGACGACGATAATAAGCCTGTAGCGCGGGCGTCGCGTTGCCCGATGGCGCGGCGCCACGCAGCGCGATATAGCCGAATAGCCGGGCTGTCGCATCGGCGACGGTCCAGTTGAGGGTAAACCCGTCCGCGTCGAGGCTCGACACCGCGGCGCGCGCATTGACGGTCGGCGTCGATCCGCTGATATAGAGCGCCGCCGCCCCCGCTTCGGCGCGACGCTTGGCTATCGTCGGGTCGGCCGCGTCGGTTTCGCCGATCGCGCAAACCGTCTGATCCGCCACGCTTGGGGCGCCGCCGGTGAACAGTGCGACGTGATCGGTAACGGTATTGAGCGACGTGGCGCCGCTGCCGCGGAGGATCGGCAAGGCTTCCGGCCGGAATCCCACGCCGGTCTTTGCCTTGGTCCCGGTCGCGGTCTTCTGGCTGTCCGTGCCGAGTGCGACTTGCAAGTCGGCGCCGCCGAGCGCGAGATAGCTGACGCCGACCTGGCCTCCCGCCGTCGTGATATTTACGGTGAACCCGTCCGCGTCCATCGACACGAAATCCGCGTCCACCCATACGGTCGGCGCCAGGTTGACGAAACAACGATTGTTCGCCGTGATCTGCGCGACATTCGCCGCTGCCGCGTTGTCGTCATAGCCGCCGGCGACGGCCCATCGCTCCAAGCTGGACTTGGCCGCGCCGAGACACATCCCATGATCGCCGGCCGTCGTGACGCCGTTTGCCGTCGTGTTTGACCGAGACGTTAGAAATATAACTAGCTTCGGCAGGAAGCCGACGCCAGAAATCGCTTGGTTTCCGGTCGCGGCATTGCTGTTGAATGTGCCCGCCGCCGCGCTCGCGACATCGCCGCCGAGGGCGATATAGCGAATGACACGCCCCGCCACCGTCAGGTTCCAGTTGAGGGTAAACCCGTCCGCGTCGAGGCTGACCAGCGTCGCGCGGATTTCCGTCCCGCCGGAATTGTCGGGCGCCTTATAGATGCAGGAGACGTTATGGAACCCGCAAAATACCGCGGTGGTCGCGACGTTATGCGCGGATTCCACGAAATGCGCCGCGCTGCCGCTCGCGGTCGCGAATCCGATCATATCGTAAAGATGGCTGCCATCGGCCCCGTCGCCGACGAAATCGGAAAAAAACAGAATTGCGGTCGGGGCGAAACCGAGGCCAGTGATGGCCTCGGTCGCGCCCTCCGAGCCCGTCAGCGTGATCGAGCCAAGCTTGACTTGAAGCGTCATGCCGCCTCCCGTTACGCCGTGCCCTGCTGGCTGATGAAGCGCCGCAACTGCGCATTGAGGGAGGAATTTTCCTCGCGAAGCGCGGCTATCTCGGCGAGCAGGTTTTCAATCTGCTTGTTGTTGATGGTGAACAGCCGGGCGAGCTCGCCGCTCGTCTGCGTGATCGTCTGCGAAACGCTCGCCTGCGGCCCGCCGAGATAGAGGGCGACGGTCTGCCGGACAAGCTCAAGGTTCGCCGCGTGCTGCGGCCCGTTCGCATAGACCGCGTTCGACGCGCCGAGGAATTGCGTCCCGAGCCCGGCGAGGCTCGCTTGCGCGCTGAAATCGCCTTGCGCCGCGCGCTCGGCCGCCGTCTGGAACGCGGCTTGCGCGCCAGAGAGCTGGCCCGATGCCGTGCGTCCGGAGAGCGGGCCGAACGTGATCGCGTCGTAGAAGGCTTGCAGCGTCGATTGCGCCTGGCCCTGAAACTGCTGCACGATCCTTTCGCGTTCCAGCCCGGAGAGCCGTTCGACTTCGACGAGGTTCGCGCCGGCCGCGGTCGCTTCCTTCAACCGATCCGCCTGAAACTCCGCGAGCTGTTTCATCGCCAGCGCCATCGGATCGGTAATGGCGAGGATCTGATCCTCGATCGAGTTGTTGAAGTCGGTCGTGAGCTTCGCGATCGCGTCCGGACGCGCGTCGATCAAGGGTTGCAGCGCAAGCCCGAGCTCGGTCGCCTTCGCTTCGGCCGCATCGAATTGACGGTTGAGCGCCTTCACCGCTTCGGCGTATTCGGTCGTCTCGGCGGCGATCCCGATCAATTGATCGTAGGCCCGCGCGAATTCGATATCGGCGCCGAGCCCTTCGACCGATCCCGCTTTCGAGTTGCGCAGGACGGTCAGCATCGTGCCGGTGGCGCCGGCGCCGCCGAGCGCGCCCGTGTTGGCCGCTTGCCGCAACGTCTCTTTGATGAGATCGGCGACGACTTGCTTCAAGCCTTCCTCGCCCTTCCGGGTCGAGCCGCCGAGCGCAACGCGGGTGTAATAGTCCTGCGACGCCGGCCCGCCGTTCTGGCCGACCGCGAGATTGCCGTAGAAGTTCGTCTCGCCGTCCTTGTTCTGCTGCGCCTGAATGTAGCCGCTTAGGCGCCCGTTCATGATCGAGAGATCGGTCTGCGTGAGCAGCGCGTTCAAGGTCTGGCTGTAGGCGTTGACCGCATCGCGCCCGGTCTGACTGTCGCCGCCATTCTTCGCGCTCGAGTCCGTGAGGAAACCGGCGTTGTCCTGCACGTTGAAATAGCCGGACGCGCTCGGCTTCTTGAACCCGCCGCCGAACAACCCGCCGACGAGAGAGCCGAGAAGATTGCCGAGCATCGAGCCGACCATAGAGCCGACCGGCCCGAAGAAGCTGCCGGCGATCCCGCCGAGCGTGCCGCCGACCGCGCCGCCGATCTGTCCGCCGCCCACCTTGTCGCCCGAGAGGAAGGAGAGCCCGAGCGGGATAAGGTTCATCGCCGCCGTGAGGCCAGCGCCGCCCCATGAGAAGCCGCCGCCGCCGGGTCCGGTGCCGCCGGGGACGCCCTGCCCGCCGCGCGCAATCGTCGGAATCCCGCTGCTGCCGCCGCCGAACATTTGCGACAGGTCGAAGCCGCTCCCGCCGCCGCCGAAGATCGAGCCGAGGTCGAACCCGCCGCCGCCGGCGCCGGCACCGCTGCCCGTCATGTTGCCGACCGCGCTTTGCAACAGCGGTCGGAAAACCATCAGCGCCGTTACCTGCGACGCCATTTCCCGCATGATATCGACGACGCGGAGCGCGAGGTCTTTGAAGCTGTCCGTGCCGCCGTCGAGGATCGAGCGGAAGGCTTCGGAGAACGCATCCTGAATGTTGTTGGCCGCGTTCTTGAACGGCTCCAACAGCAATTCCGCTTCCTGTTCGGCGAGCCGGACGCGCTCCTTCATCGCGCGCTCGGCGTCCTGCTGCCGCTTCTTCTCGGCGTCGGCCGAATCCTTGTTCGCCTCGGTGCGCTGCTGGATGAGGCGCAATTCGGCCTCCAATTCCTCGCGCTGCTGCTGCGAGAGCAAGACGCCCTTCTCGCGCAAGTCCTGTTCGATCGACAGGAGCCGGGTCGCGATCTCGCGCTCTTTGTCCGTGAGCATGAGCGCCGCGGCTTCGTCTTCGAGCGCGCGCCGGGTGGTGCCGAGCGGATCGAGAAGGTCGCGGTATTTCTCCGCGAGCAAAGCCGTCTGCACGGCCGCCGCCTCTTGCGACGTGATCCCGGCCGCGACCGCCTTGTTGATCGTGTCCAGGTCCTTCGCGTATTGCAGCGACACCGCGTCGAGCGGCAGCAATTCGTCGCGCAAGGCTTCATAGGCGGCTTGAAGCTTCGCCGCTGCGGCAGCGGCTTCGGCCGCAGCGCGCGCGATCTCGGCGTCGCTCTGCGGGTTGCTGGCCCCGCCCGGCCGCGCCGCACCGCGCACGGGCGGGCCGCCGCGCGAGCTTGAGCCCATGACGTTGGGGCTGCCGCCGGTGCCGCCGGGCGGCTGGAAATCGTCCGAGAAAGAGAAGTTGCGGCCGAGGATGAGCGACATGCCGGGCGAGAAGGTGAGCAGGTCGGCAATGTCGGAGAGCGACGGCCCCATTTCGATAAGCTCGGCGAGCTTGTTGACGAAGGCCGTCAGGGGCGGCAGCAAGTCAACCACGAGCGACTGCGCCATCTTCTCGAAGGCGAAGGCGAGCTTCGCCAATTCGTCGGCCGACTGGTCGGCGATCCGCGCCTGTTCCTCGGTGAGCCCGAGGCCGAGGCGATCCATTTCGTCGGCGAAATGCTCGATACCTTCGGCGCCGAGTCCGAGGAAGGTCAGGAGCTTTTGACCGCCGCGGCTGAAGAATTCGACGGAGGCCGCGGCCTGGCGCGAGGGGTCGCTGATCCCCGAAATCGCCTGCGCCACGTCGAGCAGCAATTCCTCGTTGTCGCGAAGGTTGCCGTTCGTGTCGAGGATCTTCACGCCGATATCGTCGAAAGCGTCGATCGCCTTTTGCGATCCGCCCGCCGCTTCGCCGACCGTGCGCGTGAAGCGCGCGAGCGCGGTATTCATCGTCTCTTGACTGACGCCGACTTGCGTCGCGGCATATTGATAGGCTTGCAAGGCGCGCACGCCGAAGCCCAACTGTTCCGCTTGCTCGGCAAGCCCGGCCGCTGCGGTGAAGGCATCTTGCGCGAAGCGGACAAGCTGCACGGCCGAGAGCGCGATCCCGAATGCGCCGAGGACGCCGCGCACGGAATTGAGCGCCGTGCCGAAGCCGGACGTGGCCGCGGTCGCGGTATTCTGGTTCGCGACGTAGCGGTTATAAACGTCGTTGGCTTCTTTCTGCGTGGCGACGCCCAACTGCACGCTGCGGTTAAGCTGGTTCTGGATTTCGGCGAGACGCTGCTGCGCCTGATAGACGGGATCGACGCTCGCCTTCAAACGCTCGAATTGCCGCGCGCTGGACTCGAGAGTGCGGGTCGAGCGCGCCGTCGTCTCTTGGAGCTGTTCTTCGGTCTTCTTGAGACGATCGAGCGCGCCCGTCACGCGGTCCGCAACCGCCGAAGCCTGATCCTTGACGATGACTTCGGAAATGAATTGCGAGACAGTTGCCATGGAGCGCCCTCAGTCTTTCTTGTTCGCGTGAGCGAGATAGATCGCTTCGAGCGTGTCCATGTAGAAAAGAAAATCCTCGAACGCATCGCCGGCGATCCCGTAGCGGGTGGCGTAGCGATCGAGAACGTCGAAGGGCAGCGGGAAGACGCCGCCCATTGCGCCGCGAGGGTGCGAGGTCTGCAAGCGCCAGAAGGCCAGCCAAACCCATGCGAGATATTCGGGAACGTCCGGCGCGTCGGCGACGCCCTCAGGCAAGGCGTCGCCGCGCTCGAGAGCCGCCGCTATGACCCTTTCATCTACCTGCCCGACGACGAGCGCGCGCGTCAGGCAGTCAGTCAGTTTCCCGCGTCTTCCTTCTTGTCGTCTTCGCGGGAGTCGCCGATATGCGCCGCCGCCCATAGGCAGGCGTCATAGAGCGGGCCGAGCTTGGGGTTGCTGATGATCTCGAAGACGGACGCCGGCGAGCACGCGATCGGCTTTTCGTCGTCGTCGGTCAGGTTCCAGTCGAGGACGCAAGTATGCGCGAGAAGCTTCGCGGTGATCTCGCGCTGGCGCTCGGGCGTGAGGCCCTTCGGGTTGCGTCGCTCGGTGCGCGGCAGCGCCATGACGAGCGTTTGATTGAGCCGCTTCCATTCGCTGTTGCCGAGGCCGCGGGTCTTGATCTTGAGGTCGCCGCAGTCCGGGATTTCCTCTACCCACTCGCCGCCCTCGATCGCCTCCGCGTTGACCGCGAAGGAATTGAGCTTAGCCATCGTCGTTTCCTTTTCCGGTAGGTGGCGGGAGCGCGCCGGAAAACACGCTCCCGCCCGTTGCGCGCAACGTCGTCGCCCGGCTTTCCGGAGCCGGTTTGGTCATCCGCTATTCGGTGTAGGCGAACCGCTGGATGTGGTTCGTGTAGCCGAGCGTCGGATGCATGATCGCTTGGAATTGCAGCGGCAAGGTCACGTCGGAATTCTTGCCCGGCACGTTGACGGCGCCGTTGGAGTATTTCGTCCGCGGCAGGTCGATCAGGATCGTGTGCCCCGACTCATCCGCGCGCGTGAAGCGGATATCGTAGGAGCTGGCCGTATTGTTGATGACCTTGTTCGCCAGCGTCAGGTTGCCGAAGTAAGTCGAGAGCTGGCCCGTCGTGGTGACTTCGCCGAGGCCGACGCCGGTCGCCCCGATGAAGCCCACGGCCGGCTGCGCGCGGACGTTGTTGGCGAACGTGATCGACGCATTGAGGACATAGTTCGGGCCGTCGACGGCGGAGCCGCCTTCGCCGAGCCGGCCGACATTGCTGCTGGAGTTGTAAACCGAGTTGGTTGCAGCGGGGACGTCGGTCGCGCCGGAGAAGCGCGACGTATCGGCGGTCTGGTCTTTTCCCATCAGCCGCGCGGTGCCGCGGATGATGGCCTGCGTCCCGATCTCGAACGCGATGCTATCGAAGGTCATGCCCCGGAAATATTCGTAATCGACCGGGGAATGATCGAGATAGCGGCGCTCGATCGTATAGGACTTCTTCGTGGTGCCGTTGCGGATGTAATCGCCCCAAAAGACCTTGATCGTCTTCCCGGAGCCGTCGTCCGCCGTCCAGCCGGACGGAACCACGTCGAGCAGGATGACGTGATCGGCGACGCTCTGCACGCGCACCCAATCGTTGTTTGCGGCCGTGCCGGCGAATTTGTCGCCCGACGCGGTGCCGCCGACCTTGAGCCATTCGCCGGCGACGATCCCGAGCGTGGTGAAGTCGAGGACCGTCGAGAAAAGCTGGTTGCCGCCGACCGTCTTCGCTTCGATATCGCCCGACGCGCCCTGAAAGCCGATCGCCTGAATCTGCGCACCGAGCGGCGGCGCCGCTTCATCGGTGAGCGAGAGCGACGGCCCGACGATGGTCGTGCCGGTCGAGGATCCGACGCGGAAGATGAGGTTGTTGCCCGCGTTCGTGAAGCCCGTCGTGCGCGCCAGCATCCCGGCCTTGAACGCCGTTCCGCCGGACGCCACGGTGAAGGTGTCGGAGCTGTCGGTGACTTGCCCGATCTCCGTATCCGCCACGGTGTTGACGATGATCGGCTTGTTGACCCACGTCGAGCACATCGCCGCTTCGATCATCGTGTCGAGCGAGCCATACGAGAGTTCAAAGCCCAGGTCGCCGGCCGCTTCCGCGCCGACGAGCACAAGGTCAGTGACTTGCCGATCGGCGCGCGCTTCGTCGCTGACGACGGTCCGCGGCGTGTAGCTGAGGCCGGGGCGCGTCAGGCGCAGAGCGGTGAAGGCCGGGGTGGCGGGCGTTGTGCCGAAGGTGCTTTCGGCGACAATGCCAACTGCAACGCGATTTGAGTCGGACATAGGCGCTCCATATCAAACAAAAAGGCGACGCCGAAGCGCCGCCTTGGCCTTGCCCAAGGGCAGGAGGGCAAACCGGCACCCGCCGGCGATCTCGTTATTTGAGCGCGTCGTGAGCCGCGAGCGCGCCGAGAAAAAGGTCATCGAGCATCGCGTCAATGACCGTGTGAACCGTAAGGCGATGCTGTTCGAGCGTCGCGCGGTTGCCGGCCAGGCCATCCGCAAGCGCAAGCTGAAGCGCTGCCGTGAGGCGCGCGTGGTTCGCCATCTGTCGGGCCGTGAGTTGCGCGCGGGTCATGCGAACAGATCATAGAAATAGGGGACGGAGAACGATAGCCCGAAATAGGTCCCGTCCGACCGGCTCGAATTCTGCGGCGGGTTCGGCGCATAGCAGACGACGCCCTCGAAAGTCTGCGCCCGGAAGATCACGGCAAGCTGCGAGCAGAGGCCGCGCGCGGTCATGTCGCCCCGGTTGGACGGGACCATGACGTGCAGAAAGAAGACGCCTTCCTCGCGAAAGACATTCGATCCCGGTGCGCCAACTGTTTCCTGTTCCTCGAAACCGCCGGGAAACTCGATGACGACGAAGGCGCTCGGCGGTTGCGGCAATTTCTCGAAGCGTCCGGCCTCGAAGACAGGTGTCGCCGTCCAGTTGGCGCGGAGACGTTCAACAATACGAGTGGCGGGCGTAAGGCTTGCCATGTCATTTCAGCCTCAAGGTGATCGTCGGGAATCGTTCCGAGGCGGCGAGCGGTTGCGAGCGGAGCTTGTCGCCGGCGCTCGACGCGACGCGCTTGCGGCCGGCGCTGAAACCCACGTAGCGCTCGTAGCCGTATTCTATCCGCAGCACGTTCCCGAAGACGCGGCGCAGGCGCATCGCGACAAGCTCGAAGACGCCGTTAGGCGCCTGATCGCTCCATCCCGCTTCGATCTTGCGGGCATAGGGGAGAAGGTTCGTCAGTTGCACGAGATCGGTCGGCAGCACGTTGACGACTGACGCGCCGACCGGCGCCGCCTCGACGCCATTCACGAACAGCCGCAAGCCGCGCAGATATTCGCCCGTCTTGACCGGGGCGAGCTCCGCATAGGTGAGCGCCGCGCGGTCGATCGCCTCATTCATCGTGGCGGCGCCGAGCTTGAACAAGTAGGCGATCGTGCCGCCCTTCTTGACGTCGAGCTCGGTCGCGCCGATGCGGCCGTCAACAATCGTGTCGTATTGCGGCGCGCGCCCGTTAAGCGCGGCCGTGTTGATCTGGATCGCGTTGTCGCGCGCTTCGATGGCAGCCTTCGCCACGGCTTCGCGGCGCGCCTTGTCCGTCAGATGGCGCTCGGTAAAAACGTCGATCCGCTGGCCGAAGGGCGTAAGCCTCGCCATGTCAGCCGCGCGCCACGATCTTGAAGCGGACGTAGCGGTCGAGCATCCGGACGGGATCGCACCATAGGACCGTGCGGGTGATCCCGTCGCAAATCACGCGGTCGCCTTCCTGCGGCGGGACCGGCCAGCCTTTCGCCTCGAGATCGGTCGGCGAGCAGATGAAAACGCGATCCGTCTGCTTTTGCTCGCCGGCCAAGGTCTGCGGCTGGCTCTGGCGCACGACGGCCAGCGTCGCGCAGTCGAAGGCGATCGGCTCATCGTCGGCGACGATCGTCTCGCGCCGCAGGATGATCGCTTCCCCGTTGCTCGCAAGCTGGCGGTTCAACATGGCGATGGCCTGGTCGGGCGTCATGAATAGCGCTTCCTCCGGGTGAAGATGCGGACGAAGCCGCGCAACGTGATCTCTTGGATCGCGCGCGTCATCGGGTCGATCACGGGCTTGCCGAATTGGTCATGCTTGAGGACGACGACGAAGCCGCCTTCCTCGTCGGCGGTCACGCAATGCTCGACTTCCTGATTGTCGAGCAACACGGTCGCATCGTGCGCGCGAGCGTGGTAGCCGCGATCCGACTTAATTACGGAGAGGCGCATCGGCGGAAGCCTTGATCTTCGTCACGCTGAGATCGTCGGACATGACGATGATCCGCGACGGGTTTAGGCCCGAGAGCCCGCGCGAGAAGCTGTCTCGAATGCGCGCGGCGGTGTCGGCCGAGAGCGGGCCCGGCACCGAGACGAGCAGCGCATCGCCTGGCTGCATGTCGAGGACTTCGACGCGCGGCACGAATTCCGTCTCGCGGAACCGATGGAGCAACGCGGTTATCGCCGCGATCAAGGCGCGGGCGGTGCTGTTGTTGAGCATGGGTCCCCCTACCGCGGCAGAAAGCGCACGTCGAGCGCGGTGTCGCCGGTGTAGGTGCCGGTCGAGACGGCAACCAGCTTGAGGCGATCGCCAATCGGGCCGTGGATCACGGTGTCGTAATCGAGCGCCTTCACAGCCGGCACGAAGATCCCCGAGCCCTGCCGCGTCTCGAAGTTGAAGACCTTGCGCGCGTCCGCCAGCGTGAAGCGGAAACAGGCGACGTCGAACCAGAAGGCGCCATCGTCGAGACTCGTTTGCAGGAAGGCTTTGACGTCGGTCCCGCCCGCCCCGTATCGAAAGTCCGCGAGGATCGTCGCGCCCTGCATCCCGCGAAGGCCGGTGCGAACGTCGCCCGCATATTCGCCGGCGGCGGCGATGAGAAGCGCCGTGTTCGCGCCATTGAGCGAGAGGGAATAGGGACCGCCCATCAGAGCCTCCGGTCTATGTAGGGTTCGAGCGTGTCGGCGAGATCGGTCGGCAGCCCGCTTGAGGAAGCGGTCGGCACGTCGCCAACCCAATACTGCGTAGAGCCCACGTCCGGCACGTCTTCGGATTTGACGAGCGGGTCGCGGCTATCGTTGAACCAGCGCATCCGGGCGATCCCGAGGCAGGCTTCCTCGAGAGCCGGCGGCAGGTTCGTGTCGCTGTTGCCGGGCAGGATGTAGCCGGCCGTATAGGCGACGACGATCCGCGCGCCCGTCCAGCTACACCAGAAGCCCGACGAGAGGCGATAGAGCAGGCCGCTCGCCGGATCGACTTCGTAGCCGTCCGCGGCGAGCGCTTCGCCATCCACGGTCACGGACTGGATCGACGACACGGGATAGCGGGCCAGGATGAGCGGCGCGGCTTCCGGCGTCACCATGCCGGACGTGTTGAGCCGAGCGCGGAAAGTCTCGGCGACGGTTTCGCGCGCCAGCACGCGCCGGGTGGTGTCCGCGATCCTCCCCGACGCGCGGGCGATGATCTGCTCGATCAAGTCGTCTTTCTCGCTGACGGTGATCCCCATCTGCGCTTTGAACGCTTCGAGGGTTGTCAGGAGGATCGGCGTCTCTGCCGCCTCCGTGACGGAGAGGATCGCGGAGTAGAGCATCGGCGTTATGCCTTCTTCTTTTTCCGGGCCTTGGCCGGCGCGTCGGCGTCGGCCGCCGCCTCGGCCGGCTCGGGATCGGTCGCCGGCACCGGAGCCGGCGTCGGCGCGGGCGCGGGCGCGTCGGGTGCGGCTTCGGCCTTGATCCAGCCGCCGGCGATCAGGCCCGGCGCTTCGTTGTCATTGACCAAAGCGACGTCGCCCCGCATGTAGTTCACGACGTTGATCCCGTCGATCGAATAGTCCAGGTCTTTCAGCACGTCATAGTTTTTCGCTGCCATAACGGTATCTCCGGTTCCGGTTGCGCGCCCTCATTCGCCCGCGCGTTCGAGCGCTTGCCCGCGCGGCGCTGTTACTGAATTCCGACTTTCACGCCGACGCCGACGCCGACGCCGCAACCGAGAGCGGGACCGCCGACGACGCCGCCGACGCGCACCGCGCCTTCATACCATTGCGAGACGGTCCGCACGTCGAGCGTCCCGGCGTTCACTCGGGTTTGCAGCCCGTCCAAAACGGTCGTGAGGTCGGCCGTGTTGTATTCGATCCCGGTCGCGCCGGACGCGACGATGCGATGAAACATGAGAGCCATGTTGTCGCCGCGCGCGATAGCGTCATCCACGCGCGTCAGGATCGCCGAGGCGCTGTCGGTCGCGAGCCCGCCGATGATCGGCATGACCATCCGGCGGCGCTGGAGCCCATAGGCGCTGTTGAAGGTGCGCGGGCTTACCGTGCCGCGCGAAGTCTTGAAGCCGCGCGCCGCCAGCAGATTGAAGATTTGCTCATCGCCCGCCGAGAGCTGATAGACGCCGTTCGGATAGACGTAGTGCCGCGCGCCGCGCAGGAAGCCGCGCGTCGTGAGGAAATCCTGATTGGCCGCAATGTCCGCCGCGCGCGCCGCTTCGTCGGCGAGGCTCGTCATCTGCGTGGCGCCGTGGACGCAAAGATCGTGGCCGGCGGCGTAGAGCGCTTCTAGGTTCGCCTCGGTCATGTAGGTGTCGGCGCCGATCAGGCTGCCGATGATCGCGAAATTCGCCTTGAGGCCGCGCGCGGCGAGAAGCGGAACGCCGAGCGTGTAGAAGCTCGAATAGCCGTCGTCGGCATAGATCAGGCATTTCGGACGCGCGTGGAACCCCTGATAGCCGGTGTCGATATAGCAGACGGTTTGCGTCGCGCTGTTCTGGTTGAAGCGAAGCTCGATGACGACGATCGGCGTTGTGTCCCAATCGGGCGAGCCGCCAACGCCCGTGATCTGGTTGCGGCCGAGCGAAACCCAATGCCAGCCGTTATATTGCTTGTCGCCGTCGGCGAACGGATAGCCTTGGAAATACCGCGCGGTGCCGTAGGTGCTGTAGGCGTCGAGCTCGATCGACGTGAGCTTCGTGTAATCGGTGACGTAGATCCACCATCCGAGCCGACCGCGCGTATTGAGATAGGGCGTGATCGTCGCGCCCGCTTCCTTCGTGCGCAGGTTCGACGGCGCGGCCGAGCCGCGGTTGCAAGTGATCTTGATCGACTTGTCGCCGGTCAGGATGAAGGCCGGATCGGTGTTGAGCTCGATCGAGCTATTGTTGCCGACCAGCGTATAAAGCGCGGTGTCGTCGTAAGGCGACGACAGAACGCCTGGCTCCGTCAGGTAGAAGCCCGGCAGCGGCGACTTGCTCATCGGGGATCACCAATCGTTGAAGCCTGCGGGTTTCTCATAGACATAGCTTTCGCCGAAGCCGCCGATGACCTTGCCGCCCATCGTGTCTGCGTCGTCGTCGGCGCCGGCCATCGCGGCGACGGTCCAAGAGACGCCGGTCGGCAGCGTGGCTAGAGTCGGATCGGTTCCCGCTTCGGGATCGCCCGACGCCCATCCGCTCGGGCCGCGCACCCATAGCTTCCCCGCGGTCAAATCGACCGCGACGCCGACCGTCTCGTCTTCCTGCACCCAAGCGGCGGCGCTGATATCGAGGTTGTCGCCGCCGAATAGAAGCTCGCCGAATTGATATATCCCGACGCTGATCTCGTCGGCGAACCCGCCCGTCGTCGGCGAAAGCGTCTCGGCCGATCCGGAGAAGGCGAGCGCGAGGCCATTGCCGGCCGCGCCTTCCGTGCGCGCGATGGCCGTGAGTTCGTTGCCGGCCGAGCCGCCTTCGAGGGTCGGATGCGCCAGCGTGCCGGGCGATGCAAACGCCGTCTCGCTTTCGCTTATCGCGTTGCCGATGCGGCTGACCGTTTCGGTCATATCGGATTCGTGCAGCTTGATCTCGTAGGCGACGGTTTCGCCGTCATCCATGCCGCCTTTGAAGGTCGCGCCGCTCAAGGTCGCCCCGGCGATTGTGGTCGATATCGTGATCGCGTTGCCGGCCCCGCCCGCCGCCAGCACTTCTAAGGCAACGTCGCTGTCGCCACTTTGCACGTCGATCCCGGCAAGCGGCGTGATCGCGTCGGATACGATGTCTTCTTCGGTCGATCCGCCCAAGGTCATGCGGATGATGTTGCATTGTTCCGTGATCGACGGCGCCTCGCGGGTCGCTGTGTCGAAGCTGCCGGGGAAGCTCTCGGTGATTTCGATTTCGTCGGCGGCCGTGATCGCCTCGAGATAAATATCGTCACCTATCGCTTCCGCTCTGACGGTCGTGTTGGCGGTGGTCGCCGCAGCGTAGAGCGTGCCGGCGCCGGCCTCGAGATTGATCGCGGCGATTAGGTTCGCCATCGTCTCGGTGCGGTTCGCGCCGCGCAGGACGTTCCCGTCCGAATTCGTGAGCGACGTTTGGATCGTGTAGGTCTTGCCGTCGATCTCGATCGTCGCCGCGTCGGCTGGATTGCCGGTCGAGCCGGTCGATTCCGCGGTCGCCGGGAAGCCAGGATCAACGAGGATTATGTTGTCGAGCCCGTCGTCAATCGCATCCACGAAGACCCACGTCCGCCCGCCGATCTCCAATTCGTCGCCCGCTTCGGGCAGCGTGACGAGGATCAGCGTCGCGCGCGCGTTCGCCTCGATCCCGGTGAGGGCATCGCGGAAGGTGTAGGTCACGCCGTCCGCCGTGACCGTCTGGCCGTCTGTGGGATTTTCAGAGAAGCGGATGAGCGCCGCCGCTTTCCACGGCCCGCCGCCCAAGAAATTGGACGTGTTGTAGCGAACGTGCCGCAGATTGACGTTCCCGCGCACAAGGCCGGCGGCAACGCTCTCGGTTTGCGCGCTCTCTGACCATTGCGCGGCGGTGATCTCGAAATAATACTTGCCGCTCGAATGGGCGTTGTTGAGGCGCGCGAGCTTGTAATTCGGCGGCTCCAATGCGCCCGGAACCGGCGTCTCGAAATCTAGGGTCTTGTCCGCAAACAGCAGATCGGGATCGGAAAGCGCGCGGTCCCATTCGTTCGCTTCCGGCTCGGGCGGCGGTTCATCGCTGCCGCCGAGCCGATCATCCCAAGGTCCGACGCCGATCCCGCACGAAGGCCCGCGCATCGTCAGTAACCGGCCTTGACCGTTGCGGTTGTCGCCTCCTTGACCCGCGACGCGGCGCAGGGGATCACGTCGCCGGCGACGAGGCCGGTCAGGGCGTGCTCGTTGCCGCCGGCGTCGAGCCAGGTCACGTCGCCGGCCGCGAAAACCATGATCCCGCGCGCGAGGCCGTCCGGAAGATCGGCGTCGTCGTCCGGCGTCACGGCTTTGAGGACGGTGAAGGGACCGCCCGGAAGAAGCGTGAAGCCCGTCCAAGGCGCGGCGAGGGCGATGAGAGGATTTGCCATCGGGGTATCTCCTGAAAAGGAAATGCGGGCGGCCCGCGCGGAGCCGCCCGCAGTCAGTTACGCAGCGACGAGACGCTCGAATTCCACGACGACATGACCGCGCGGCGAGCCGCCCGCGCCGCCGCCGGCGACGGTCAGCACGAGCGCCTGGCCGGCCGTGAGGACGTTGAGCGCGCTCGGCGTGGCGCTGTCGATATCGCCGGCCGCCGACGCCGCGGTCGCGATGGTGACGACGCCATCGGTGACGCCGACGCCGCCGATCGAGGCCGTGATCGTCACGTCGGCCGTCGAGACGGCCCCGGCGATGACCGACCAGATCTTTTTCACGCGCGAAGCCCACGGCGAAATGAGGTAGTAAACCGCATCCGCCGACAGGTCCGCGATATCGAGCGTCATCGCGAAATTGCCGTCGAGCGTGCCGCCGGCGGGAGAGACGATCGCGCCGCCCGGCTCGACCGTGACGCGACCGCCATCGGCGACGACGAGCTCGTTGCCGCCCTGGCGCTTGTAAACTTTCGGCTGATAGGTCTTATCGACCATCGGATTCTCCGTTGGTTGCAGCGGACGACTGTCCGCCTAGTCCCGAGGACACGGGCGAAAGGGAAACGGGCGGCCGAAGCCGCCCGCCTCAGTGGACTCCGGTTAGGTCGCGGCCGGAGGATTCGCGGTCGGCATCTCGCGCGCGTGGCCGCGCAGCGCGACGCCCGCGATGAAGATGTTGCCCGAGTCGTTCCCGGTCGGCGTGACCGTGACGCGGACATATTTCTTCATGCCGAGATAGCCGATCTTCTTGACCTTCTTGTCGTCGGCGGCGGCGGTGAACCCGGCGAGCGCTTCGGTGCCGATGAGATACTTGTCATCGACCGCGACGTTATCGCCGAGCGCCGGATCGTCGCCATCTTCGACCAGAACCGCGAACGTGGCATCGGTGTCCGTGTTCGTGCCGAGGATGAGCAGTAGCGTCAGGCTCTCATAGCCAGCGGTCGGGATGATCTCCGACACGATGGGGGTGTTGTCGGTCCGCGCCGCGATCGGCGCGATCAGGGTGAGCGGAGCGATGTTGTTCATCAAATCTCTACGCATGGAACAAAGCCTTTCGAGTTGCGCGAGAGAGAAAGAGCCGCCGGCGAGGGTGCCGGCGGCTCCGGCTCAGGCGGTGGTTACGAGGCGCACTTGAGCTTGGCGAAGGACTCGCCAAGCGTGAGCATCCCGCCCACGCGCTTGCGGGCGCGGAACAGGATCAGGCCATAGGCGCCCTGCGAGAACGGATCGCGCATGACCTGAAGGTCGATGCGATCGGTGATCCGATAGCGCTTCGGATCGCCGAACGCGATGGGCGTCGTCCCCGCCGCCTCATTCGGCATGTCGGCCATTTCCG
Source organism: uncultured Bradyrhizobium sp. (assembly GCA_902826195.1). Taxonomy (GTDB): domain Bacteria; phylum Pseudomonadota; class Alphaproteobacteria; order Rhizobiales; family Xanthobacteraceae; genus Bradyrhizobium. The sequence continues at coordinate 46,368 of CADEDX010000001.1, forward strand.
CGTAGCTGTGGCCGAGGATGTTGTTCGGAATGCCCGCGGCGAGGCCCGGCTGCCAGAGATAGTTGCCCTCGCCGTCTTTCAGCTTGCGCACCGCGCCGAGCGAGAGACGGTTGAGCAGCCACACCGCCGCGCGCGCATAGGGGGTCTTGATCCCATGCGCGACGTTGATGAGGCCATCGGCCGTGATGTTCGCCGCCGAGCCAGAATTGTATTCCAGCACGCCGGTTGTGTTGAGGATGCCGAGGCATTGCTCCGCGCCGCCGATGCCGGTGAGGAATTCCGAGCCTTCCTTCACCGCAAACTGCTCGGCGAATTCGAGGCGCATTTCGGCTTCCATGTCGAAGGCCGAATCCTCGATCTGCTGCTGCGAAATGTGGACTTCCGCATAGAGCTCGGGCGCCGGGATTTCGATCATGCCGGTGGTGTAGCCGGTCGTCTCCGAGCGCGCGCCGATTTCCGAGACGCGGCGGGCGGCGAAGGTGCCCGTGCGCTTCGGCAGCTTGAGCGACTGCACGCCGATGGGCGTGACGGTCGCGAGAGCGCGGAGCGGCGACTGCTCGATGACGCCCTTGATGATCTCCGTCACCATCTGCGGCGGCGAGAGATAGTAGCCGCCGAGCGCGTCGTTGCCGGCGATCAGCGCCTTGCGTTCGGTGAGCATCTTGACATGCTCGGCCTTCTGCGAGAACGCGGTCGGCTCCGTGCGGAGGAAGATTTCCCAGGACTGCTGGTAAGCCTTCACCTCCTTGTCGTCGGCGTTGTCGCCGCCGCCGGCGCCGGGGCGGCCGACTTTGGTTTCGATGCGGGTGAGGGCTTCCTGCACCTGCTTGTTGACTTCGGCCTGCTTGGTCGAAGTGGCTTCCGCGGTGACGAGGCGCTGGTTGAGCCCTTCGTAGGCCGACAGGCTCTTTTCGATCTTATCGAGCTTGTCGGACGTGACGGCATCGGCCGCGCCCTTCTTCTCGATCTGCTTGAGGCGCTCGTCATTCGTCGCCTTGAATTCCTCGAAGCCGCGGCCGAGGCCATCGACGGCCTTCTTGACTTCGGTCACGAGGGCGGCGGGATCGCCGGCGTCGCCGGCGTCTTTGCGCTCGTAGGGACCGGGCGCAGTCTGGCGGTTCATTTGGATTTCTCCTAGGTGGTGGGTTTGAAGACTTCGGACGTCCGTCGCAAAGACGCGAGAAGATCGCCCATCGAATCGCCCGCCACAGAATCACTCCGGGGAAAGGCGGCTTTGAAACCGCTCGCGAGCAACGCGACGGCTTCAGATTTCGAGCATCCTGCGTCACGCAAGACTTGCTCGAGATAGCGCGGATTGTTGGCGGACTTTACGTCCATGATCCGCGCGAGAGGGTTCATCGGGTCCGGCACGATGGAGACTTCGACCAGATGCGCGCGCTTGATCGTGCGCCGCGGCTCGCCTGGCTTCGTCCCGTAGATCGCCGGCGACGTGACTTGATAGCCGATCGAAAAGCCTTTGATCGCGCCCATCTTGGCGAGCGCATAGACGTCGCGGCCGAGGCTGGTTTCCGTCGCAACGATGCCCTTCACCTTGAGGCCCTTGTCGTCTTCCTCCATTTCGGTCCAGAGGCCGAGCGGCATGAGGTCCGACATGGTGCGCGCGTGCCGGTAGAGCATCATCGGGAGCGCCTTGTCTTTCTTCCACGTCCGCAGGCTTTCCTTGAACGCGCCGGCGACGATCATGTCGCCGCCGAGGTCGATATTCCCGAAGGTCGAACCGTAGCCTTCGATCGAACCCGGCGCCGCGTCCGGCGCAAACTTGAATTCGGCGGCGCAGTTGATGTGGTTCATGGCTGTTCTTCTCCAGGTGTCGGGAGCGACGCGAGCACTTCCGCGAGGCTCTTGTGGGCGTTGACGATCCGATCTTCGTTCTTGCGCGAGAGCACGCGGCCGATCTTTTCTTCGAGCCCGTCCGCGTCGTCGAGCGCCGGGCCGCCGTTGTGGCCGATCATGTGCGACTTGATCGTCTTGACGACTTCCTCCGCGATCTCGTCGCGCTCGGCCGCGGTCCCCATGTTGAGCGGGATCAACGGCTCATCGAGCCCGTCGATCGGATTCATTTCCTCGAACAGCCGCGCTTGATTGCGGGTCAGCCAGCCGTTGACGATGCCGCTCGCATAGAACGCCGCTCGGGTCTTCGCGTCGCCGCGCAACAGCCCTTGGACGGCAAATTTCGCCTGCAACGTCATGTCGTCGCCGAGCAGGTCGCGGGCGATCGCCTGTTGCCACCGCTCGACCCACGGCACGAGCGAATGAACGACATGCGCGAGGAAGAAGGCTTCCGCCGATGCGAACGTCGCCGTCTTGTCGGCGTAGCCGATCATCTGCGGGAAGACGCGAAGCGCGCGACAGATTTCCTCGACTTGGAACCGGCGAAGCTCAAGGTGCTGGTTATCGACGCCGGTTTCCGAGAGCGCCTGCCATTTGACGTTGCCGGGCAGGAGCGCGGTTTTCCACTTGTTCGCGCCGCCGACTTGCGATTGCGCCCAATCCTCTTTCAGCCGCTTCGCCGCTTCGATCGAAAGATTGCCGTCAACGGAGAGGACGCCGCCCGGCTGCGCGCCGTTCGCGTGGAGGCGCGAATGGGTTTCCTCCGTCGCGATGGCGAGGCCGAGCGCTTCGCGCGCCCAGTCGAGCGGTTGCATCCCGCAGACGCCATCCCACGACGGCCCGCGAATCTCGAAGATGGCCGAGCGCGGGAAGGTGCCGAGGCTTTCGCCTTTCGCGCTCGTAATCTCATAGGTGGTTTCATAGCCGGCGCTCTGTTTGACGGCGCAGCGGCCCGGCAGGATCGGAAGAAGCTCGGCGATCTTCGGGCTTTCCTCGCCGCCTATCCGGTTGATGAAGGCACGGCCCTGCCCGGTCATCGTCGCGTGCATCATCATGGTTTCGCGAAACTCGAACGAAGTCATGAATTCGTTGGGCTTGCGATGGAGCACGCGATAGACGTCGAGATCGGTCGCGGGCTTGAGCGATCCGTCTTCGCCTTCGCGGTAGATCTTGAGCGGCAGTTGCGCAATGCCCTCGGCCAGCACGCGCACGCAGGCGAGAAAGGCGGTGACGCGCGTCGCGCGATCGAGCGAGACGGAAACCCCGGCCTTTGAATTGAAGCCTTCCGACAGCGCCGCCCATGTCAGCGGCTCGATATCGGTGACTTTCGCTTCGGTCGGGAAGAAGCTGCCGAACAGCCCGCCGCCCATTATGACGCCCTCGCGGCGAGGATCGCGCCGACCAGCAAGAGCCAGCCGCCGACGATGAAGCCGGCCGGCGGATAGATTTCATACGCGCCATAGGCGCAAAGGCCCGCGCCGGCCAGCCCGGCCAGGTCGCGGACGAAGACGCGCGCCGCTCGCGCAAACGCTCGAAGGGCCATGATCCCCCCTCTAGAGGAAAATGAGATGGTCCGTCTCGAGATAACTCCGCTCGTCGGACGGGGCGATTGCGGAGCCTAGCGCCATGATGAGCGCCGTCATGCCGTCGATACGACCGCGCGAGCGCTTCTTCGTCGGCATCTTGTTTTCGTTCTTGTCGGTTTCGATGACCATATTCGAGGCCATCCAGCGCAAGACGGGATTGTGGCCGTGATCGAATTTCGCATCGGCCAGCAGATTGAAAAATTCCTTCGTCGGCGTCGTGTAGCTTTTGAAGCCTTGAATGAATTCCACGACGTTGACGCCGGCCTCTTGGAGCCGCGAGATCATCTGCGCCGCGTTCCACGGATCGAAGGCGACGCGGATCACGTTGTAGAGATCGACGTCGCCGGCGATATCGTTCTCGGGGTCGCCGAGGATCGAGCGCTCGATAGCGCCATGGTCGATCGAATTCCCCGGCGTCGCGTCGAGCCAGCCTTCCGCGATCCACGTCTCATAAGGCGCGCGGTCGCGAGCGGCGCGCGCTGCCACGCTCTCGCGCGGCGTCCAGAATTTGCAGAGCAACCGCCAGCGTTCGTCGGCCTCGACCGGCTCGAAAAGCTTGACCGATCCGGAAATGTCCAGCTTGGACGAAAGGTCAACCGCCATATGACAGGGCCGGCCGCGGAGCTCGTCGGGCGGCGTGTTTGGGTCGAGCGGCGCTATTCCGCATTTCGCCCATTGCTCCATGTCAACGGCGCGCATGAAGCTCGACGTGACGATGTTGCAGCGGAAGCGCTTGAACGCGGGTTGCAGGCTCGGGTTGGATGCGACCTTGGCGCACCGGCGCTTGAGGTCGTCGAGCGTGACGGAAATCCCGAGATTGGGATTTGCCTTGATCCAGACGGATGCATCGTCCCAGGCGTCGTCTTTGTCCAGCGTCGCGACGTAGGCGAAATAGGTATCGTCCTGCAACACGCGCTCGAGGATCTTCGCGGCGTAATCGCTTTCCGTCGAGTAGGGCGATTCCGGATCGTCGTCGCCGCTCGTGGTGATGATCCAGAGCAGCGGTTGCTCGCGGGCGCCGGACCCATCGTCCATGATATCGAGCAGCGCGCGCGAGCGGTGGCGGTGGAGCTCATCCACGATCGTAAAATGCGGGTTGATACCGTCCGCGGATTTCGCGTCCGACGACAGCGGCTCGAATTTCGAGGCCGTGCGCTGGTCCGAAATATTGAGCTTGAAGGTTTTGAGCCGCGCCATCAGTTCGGGCGACTTGTGAACCATCTTGACGGCTTCGTCGAAGGTGATCCGCGCCTGATCGCGCTTCGTCGCGGCCGAATAGATTTCCGCGCCTTCCTCTCGATCGGCGACGAGGCCGTAAAGCGCCACGCCCGAGCACATCGTTGACTTGCCGTTTTTCTTCGCCACGTCCTGAAAGACCGTGCGAAAGCGGCGAAGCCCGTCGTCGGCGCGCTTCCAGCCGAACGCCGAGCCGGTGATGAAGGCTTGCCACGGCGCGAGGTCTATCGGCTGGTTCGCCCATCGGCCTTTCGAGTGCCGAAGGAAGCGATAGAATTTCCAATGGTGCTGCGCCGCCTCAAGGTGCCAATGCAGGCCGCGCTCGGACTGCCGGGCCAGGTCATCGAAGTGGCGTTCGCACGCGAGCGCGACCTTGCGACCGACGAGGATCTTGCCGTCGAGAACGTCCCACGCATAGAGCGTCGCGCGGTCGCCGTCAGTGATGCGTCGGCTTCGGGCCGTCGAGATATTGGTCAAAGGATTCTTCCGGTGCTGTGTCGGCGCCCGCCGATGATTCCGGCAGCGGCGGGAGCGCGGGCGCTTGGATGGAGAGCCGGACGCGGCTTGCGGGCGTCATGCCGAATTCCGTCAGATAGCGGTGCATCAGTTCGAGCGCGCGGTTTGCGATCCCGACCCAAGGCGATTGTTGGACGGATTTGTTCGGCGTGACGACAAGCTCGGCGCCGGCGGCGATCCTTTCTTCGGCCTTGGCCCATCGCGCATAAGTCGCGCAATACGCGCCGAGGGCCGCGCGGTCGATCGCCGTTATCATGCCGACCGCGCGAAGCTCGGCGGTGACGCGATCCCATTCCGCTTTCGCGACGGCGTTCAAATGCGAGGGCGGCGTCAGGTCCGGCGCGGCCTTCGGTTTCGCGCCGGTCGGCAGGGCGCGCTTGCTCGGGTTGCCGTGCAGCGCCGCAAGGGCTTCCGGCTTGGGTTTTCGGCCTTTCATGGGCGTGGCTCTATATCTGCGGTTGCAGGGAAAAATCGGAAATTTTCTTGCTTTCTGCGGTTTTGGCCTGATTTCAGCGACTTAGCAACCGGCCTAGATCGCTGAATTTGTTGGACTTTCTAGCCGGGACGGCTCATATTTGCACCATCAACACGGCGGCGACGCCGCAACCCACGGGCCGCAGGCCCACAACCGGAGGATACGACGATGACCGAACAGACACAGACCAATCAGGCGCGGGCGTTCAAGGCTTCGGCCGCTCGCTTCTCTGCCGCCGCCGGCCGCTGCCGGAATCCCGACCGCAAGGCCGAATTGACCCGCAAGGCCGCTGCCGCTCTCAAGGCCGCGCGCGCCGTCGAGCGCGGGACCTACAAGGCCCCGGTCGCGCCGGTGACGCCGCGGACTGCCGCCGCGCTGGCGGCGCATGTGACCCGCTGCAATCAGGCTCTCAAGCGGGCGCGCAACCCGGAGACGCGGGCGCAGATCAAGGCGCGCCTTGCCAGCCTCGAGACGCGGCTGGCTTCCCTCTAACCCCAAGGCCGAAACCGCGCGCCGCATCGAGGGCGGCGCCGGTCGGACGGTGAAGCCGTCCCTGACGAGGCCGAGGCCCGCAGCAACCAAATACAGGAGCAACCGATATGTCCGCGAACAACGTCACCGCCACCATCGAAAAGGGCGAGCTCGTGATCCGCTGCAAGATCGACGCGAAGGCCGTCGCCGGCGCGCCGCTCTCCAAGACCGGCAAGACCAAGCTGGTCGCCTCGACCGCCGGATCGCTCGCGGTGCCGGGCAGCAATCTCAAGCTCGCGCTCAATCTGATGGCGCCGACCGCGTAAGGCTTCATCCTGTGGCGCTGGCCCCGTGCCAGCGTCATGGGATGGCGCTTTCCCTGCCATCGCAAACACGAGGAGACGACACGATGACCGACAAGACAGACGACAAGGCTAACGGCGCGGGCGTGGATCATTTCGCGATCCCGGCTCGCTTCCGCCGGCAGCCCGATCCGAACAACCCGGCCCCGAAATCCGGCGCGCGTCCGACGCCCGTCATGCCGTCGCGCCCGGCCGAGCCGGCGAAGCCCATCGCGCCCGTCGCGGTGGAGAAGCCGGCAACCGCGGAGACGAAGGCGCCGGCCGCTGACAACGTGGTCCCGATGGTGAAGGGCAAAGCCACGCGCCCGACGCCGCAGGGCCCGGCCCCGGCCCCGAAGCCTGCGCCGATCGAGACGCCCAAGGCCAAGACGGAACCCATCGCCGCCCTCACGGAAACATGGGTTCCGGCGGCATTGTTCGCGACCGCTACTCTCTGCGCCGCCGACGCGAAGGCAACGCGCGAAGCTCTCAAGGGCGTGCATATCCATTCGGTCGGCGAAACGCTCCGCATGGTCGCGACCGATGGCGCGCGGATGATCGTCCTTTCCCGGCCGGTGGATGACGGCGCTTTGCCGGACTGGCTGAAAGAGGGCGTCACCATTCCGGCGCAGGGTCTGAAAACGATGCTCGGCTTCCTCGCGTCCCTCAAGATCGACGACGCCGATACGATCCGCGTCGCCTTCGCGAAGGGCGCCTCGCGGATCGAGCTTTCCAACGTCGGCAACACGGCGCTCTTTCGGCTGCCGGTGATCGCGCTCGACTTCCCGGAATATCAAAAGATCATCGACACCGCGACCGGCGCTTTCCTCGCCGACGACCGCAAGGACTTCGATCACGTCGCCATGGCTGCCGGCTATTTGAAGGGCGTCGGCGAGATCGCGAAATCCCTCGGCTGCGAAAACGTCCGCGTCTTTACCGGCACGAACGGATCGCCGACCGTTATCACGTTCCCGAACGATCCGGGCGCGGTTCTCTATCAGGCCGGGATCGGGCAAGGCAACGCGCCGATCTTCCCCGAGCAAACCCGCGCCATGCTCGGCTCGGCCATCAACGGCACCGTCGCCGCGCTGCGGGCGCACCGCACGCGCACGGCGGAAGCTCTCAAGGCGGCAGCCACGCCCGGCGACAAGGGCGCGCTTGAAGCCAAGCTCGCCGACTATGACCGCCGCATCGCCGACGCCGTGCAGATGGCACGGCTCGGGCTGCCGAAGCCGAAGGAAGCGGGCGCAGACGCGGACGCGCCCAAGGCCGCAGCGAAGCCGACGCCCAAGGCCAAGCGCGCGGCGAAGCCCGCCAAGGCGAAACCCCGGAAGAAGGGCCGCTAGGCGGCGACAGAGGCCGGCGGCACCGAGTCCGCCGCCGGCCTCACCCTTCCCTCACTCTGCGGAGTTATTCCCATGACCGAACAATCAGGCTATCGCGGCGCGCAGCCGCAAGGCGTCTTGATCCGACGCAATCTCGCGGAGGCTATCGCGGCGCGCGATCTTATCGACGTGTCTCGCTACGCCCAGGAAGCGGGCTTCGTCTGGCCCGCGACAATCTCCCCCGCCGTCAATGCGGCGCTCGTGCCGACGCCCGGCGAATTCAGCTTCGGCCGGCGCTACTCGATCCGGCTCCGCGATCTGTTCTTTCTCGGACGGCTCGCGGCGCAGCGCACGCGCCGGCAATCCTGCGAATGGACGCTCTCCATTCAGCGGCTCGGCAATGACCGCGAGACGCTGCACCTATGGACGCGCGTTTTCCTCGACACGGAAACCGGCCGGCCCGCCTTCACCGTTCTCTTGCGCGAGGAGGCATAGGCCATGGCAAGGAAACGCATCGGCAGCGTCGAGCAAGCCGCGAGCAATATCGCCGCGGTGATCGTCGCAATCGACATGCTGGCGCAGGCGCGCGCGCTTCTTCTGCGAGCCGACGCGCCGCGCGCGGCCGAGCGCGCCCGGCGCGCGCTATCGTCCGCGAAGGGCGCGCATCGCAACGCGCAATATCGTCTCAATGACGCGATGCGCGCCGCCGACAAGGATAACCCGTCATGACGCCCGCCAAGCTCGAAACCCTCCGCTCGATGATGCGCTATCTCCGGGCGCGCCGGAAAGCGCTGGTCGGTCTGCCGAAGGGTGCGCCGCACGTCGCAAGGATCGACCGCCAAATCGCCGAGGTTCGCCGCGCCATCGCCGACGCCGAGCGCCGCATGGCCTCGCCGCTCGGCCGCGCCTTCAACGCTCTGCGTTCCATGGCCGCGCGCCTCGCGCCGCGGCCGCAACCGAAAGGGAAACCGCAATGATCGCTCGCCCGCTCTACCGCGCGGCCGTCAACTGGATTGCCGAGAATGACGAGCCGACCGAATCCGACGCCGAGATCGTCGCCACCTTAATCTCGGTCTGCCTCATCGCCGACCTTTTCACGCGGCAGCCATCAGAGGTCGCCGCCGACGTGGTGAAGCGCCGCGCCGTGATCGCCAAGGCGGAGGGCCGGTCATGACCCGCGCCGCGCCAGAAAGGCTCATCGCCCGGATGCTGGCGGCGCTATGCCTCGCCCGCGACACGATCGACCATCAGACCAAGGGCGACAAGCTCGCGCGCGAGGGATCGAAATCCGTCCTTTCCTTGATCGGCGCCGTCATCATCGAAGCCGAGACGCAGCCGCGCAACCGCCCGAGTTACGATGATCTCGCAAACATGCTAACGCGCGTGCTGCCGTATATCGAAAGCGCGATAGACGACACGACCTATAAGCCCGGCGTCGTCCAAAAGCTCGCGCTCGAGATCGGCCGCATGATCCTCCGCGCCGAGATCGGGGAAACCCTCCGCCTCGATATCGGGAAGCGTAGAATCTTCGTTGGCTCGCTGGCGGAAGCGTCCGCCACCTATGCCGAAATCCGAGACGCCAGCCGCGAAGGCGCCAGCACGTTCCCGACCGGCGTCATCCTGCGCGACGACAAGCGAATCGCAACCGTCTCGTATAACGCGAAGGTTTTCGACAACGCGCGCGCTTGTATCTTCGACCCCTACAGCGCCGAGCATGGCAAGGAAGGTGCGTCGTGACCGAAAGCATCATCCGGCGCAGCGCCGGCGCGACGTCCTACGTCGGGCCCGACGCCGTAGAGCTCTACCGCGTGGCCTTGCTGCGCGCCTCGATCGAGATGCATCGCAGCACGGGCATAATCCCGGCTCGCGGTATCGGCATAACCAAGCTGTTCCGCATGGCCGGCGCGGTGACGGGGAAGACCTATCGCCGCAAGGATCACGAGCGCGCGGTCGCCGACTTGACGCAATGGATCGAGGCGATGAAGGCCGCGATCCCGGTCGAGCGCGAAGGGGAGGACCGCTGATATGGCGAACCCGTATTTGGAGCCACACGAGATCTCCGAGGACAAGGCGCGGGCCGCCGAGCCGATCAACGCGCGGCTGCTGGCGATGGCTCGGAAGATTGTCAACGACTGGCACGCCGACGACGCCAATTTCGAGCGCGAGTTGGACGGCACGCCAGAATGGCTCGCGCTCGCGCGCCGGATCATCGCCGAGGCCGAGGCGCAGCCGAAGCCCGTGATTTATGCCCTTCTCTCTAATCAAGGGACGGCCTGCGACGAAACCGCGCTCTCTGCCGACGAATACACGGCAGAGAACCGGGCGAGGATCGAGGCTGCGATAGACCCGGAGAACCCCGATGCGCCGGTTCCCGGAACCTGGACCGATTGCAGCGGCAATGAAGCCCTACAGCCCGATCCCGACCGCCCGACCTATGACGAGTTGCTGGACGGGCTGGCCGCGCTTGAGTTGTGGGCTTGCCGGATGGGCGGATGGGAGTCCGAAGTCTGGCAAGACACTCGCGATCTGCTGCGCCGCGCCGGGCGGGAGGGCTGAGCCATGATCGACCATCGCACGCTCGGCAAGCTCGCGGCCGAAGCTTTCGCCCTTGGCCTCAAGCATGGCGGCACGCAAGCCGGGCCGATCGACAGCGCGCGCCTTGCGGCCTTCCTGCGAATGCCAGGTGTCCGCCTGACTATCGAGCGCCGGAAGATCCGTCAGGTGTATGGCGCGGCGTTCGATATCGCCGCCACGCATCGCCGCATCGAAGCGCGGCGCGCGAAAGAGGAAGCGAGGGAGCCGTGAACCTTTACCACGTCTATGACTATACCGAGGACGGCGACGGCGCATGGTTCCCGACGAAGCCGCTCGCGGTCGCGCACGTCCGGACTTTCTACGCCCACGCCTATGCGCGCGGCTTCCTCACGCTCGACAAGGTGGAGGTCGCCATGCCGGAAACCCGCCTTGGCGTCTGCAATATCCTGAACCGCTCGACGTTCGCGCTTAAGCGTCGCCCTCTCAATCCGTGGACTGGCGTTCCGATCAAACCGAAAGGCAAAGACAATGACCGTGCTTGAGACTGGAATCTCGTGGACTAACTCGACGTGGAATCCGACGACCGGCTGCACGAAGGTTAGCGCCGGCTGTGATTTCTGCTATGCCGAAGCCCTGACTAACCGCCTGTGGGGCGGAGGCTTCGAGTATGTGAAACAGCATCCGAAGCGCCTCGCCGCCGTCGCTAAATTCACGCCGCTTGCCTACACCGATCCGGACGGCCGCAAGGGCTTCAAGCCGCGCCTCGTGTTCGTCAATTCCATGTCCGATCTCATGCACAAGGACATTGAGGACAGCTTCCGCGACAGCGTTTTCGAGGCAATGGACACCATGCCCTCGACCGTCTTTCAGATTCTCACGAAGCGGCCGATGACGCTGCGGCGCTACATCGAAGCGCGCTTCCGGTATTCGGGCGTCCCCGACAATCTGTGGCTCGGCATCAGCGTCGAGGACAATCGCGTCAAGAGCCGCATCGACATTCTGCGGGAAATGAAAACCGCGGTCGGCCCCTTCACCGCGTTCCTGTCCGTCGAGCCGCTGATCGGACCCTGCGACGATATGGATTTTCACCAGATCAATCAGGTCTTGATCGGCGGCGAGAGCGGGCCGAACGCGCGAGACATGCGCATCGAATGGGCGCGCGACGCTCGCGATCTCGCCGACGAAGCCGGCGCCGCAATCTGGTTCAAGCAATTCGGCAAATGGTCGAACAATCCGCTCTACGCCGCCGCCAATGGCCCGCGCCATATCGACCGCGTGCGCCAAGCGATCCGCGCCGGCGAGCAACACGCGCATATCGTCGCCGACGCGAGCGGGACGAAGATCGTCGGCGAGAAGGGCGGCGCCACGCTCGACGGAAAGACACATCACGAATTGCCGCCCGCCTTCGCGCGCCTCTTTCGCAAGCTCAACGGACGGAGCGCCTAGCCATGGCACGCAAGAGCCCGAGCGAACAGGAACGCCGCGCTTCGTCCGAGCGCTTGAAGCGCCTGTGGAGCATCCCGCAATACCGCGAGCGCATCGCCAAGCTCTCGGCCGAGCGGATGACGCGCCTCAATGCCGACGCGGCTTTCGCCGCAAAGCGCAACGCAGCGAACGCCCGCCAGCGCCGCACGCCCGAGGCACGCCGGCAAGCCTCCGAGCATTTCCAGCGCGTCTATCAGGACCCGCAACAGCGCGCCGCGCTCTCGGCCCGCGCCTCGCGCACCATGTCCGAGCGTCGCGAGGAATTCGCCGGCTATGCCCTCAAGGGCAGCCGCGAGCAACACGGGATTTTCTACTGCCCGGCCGCGTGGCGCGGCATCTACAAGGGGCTTTGTCAAAAGCTCGGCCTCGCCGCCGCGCGGGATGAAATCCGCCGCCGGCTCGAGAGGGAGACATTCGGCAAGCTCGCGCCGGATGCGTTCCGCAAATGATCGGCCGTCGCGCCTTCCTCTCGCTGGCTGCCGGTGCCGCCGTCTCGCTCGCACGGCCCGCGCTCGCCGAGAGCGATCCGCCGCCGTCCGATGGCCTGCCGCTCGGCAACGGCCCGCCGTTCCCCGTCGCGGAGTGGCGCGACTTCGCCGAACATTTCCCGCGCCAGGTCGCGCGCCGTCAACGGCCGATGGTGATCGAGGGCGGAAGCTGGCGCGCGCTGGTCGCGGCTATCCGTCGCGCGCCGCGCCTGCCCTATGCGCCCGAGCTATTGCGGTGGGAAATCCGCCGGGATCGCGGCGCGTGCGCCGTCCGGTCCCTTACCGTCCGCGCCTTCCTCGCCGATGAAGGCTTCCCGCTCGAAGCTCTCGCGCCCTGCGCTGTCTGGAATGGTGACGTGCTGCACATGGTCTTGTGCGTCGTCGGCGTCGATCGAGACGGGAAGCCCGCCGATTACGTCATCGACAGCATCGGCAACGTGCTGGCTCCGTGGCGCGTGTTCCCGTATCGCTTCGAGGCCCGCTATCATTCCGGGCTGGCGTGGCAGCGGTGCGGATGAAATGTAGCCGGAGAGCGTGAGGGGTTCGCCCGGCGCAACGCCGCTGATCTCGATTATGTCATTCCAGCTAAGGTCGGCGTCGAGCCATTCGCCGGTTTCCGTGGCCCACCCTTCAATCGTGGCGCTCAATCCGCGCCATTGATCGGCAGCGGCAATGTCCGGCAACAGCGCCGACGCTTTCGCGACCGCGGGCGAGGCCAGCATCCCGAGGATGAAGGTGCGCCGGTTCATCGCCGCAGGATCGCGTGCGCGAGTAGCTCTTGCGCCACGTCTTTCTCCGCATGGCCTCCATCAACCATGCCGTTTCGCCAGCCGTGCCAGTAGGAATCGGATCGGTTGCCGCCCGGCGACGGATCGCCGGCAATGCCGTCGTGGTAGCCTTCGACGATCTCGGCTTCGTCGAGCTCGGCCAAGCGCGCGAGCGTCGTCACGGGTGCGCGCTCCGTCATAGCGGATCGCCCTCGAGAACCAAGCCGGCGTAGATCATCGCGGCGCCCGTCTTGCCTTTCGCCTGCCAGCGCTTCGCTATCGTGCAGCGCATCCGGCGGCAGAGGCCGGCGAGCGCGCGCGCCATCAATTCGTCCTGCGATCGAGAGCCGCCGGCGGCGCGCCCGCGTATGCCGGCGATCGCCCGCAGCGAAAGCGGATAGTCGCCGACGCGAAGCTTGAGCCCGGAGCCTTCCGTCAGAACCATGCCGATCCGCTCGCCCGGTTTCACGGGCCGACGCGCGGCGACGATGATCGCCTGTTCCCAGGGTGCGCCCCATGCGTCCAGATCGAAGACGTTGAACGCGGTCAGGTCGATCGACCGCAGGACGCGCCGGTTGTCGGCGACGAAAGCCTCGCGCGCGTCGCGATACCATTCGAGGTCGCACCCGACATAGCGGGCCGCTTTGCTCCACACCGCGTCAAACATCTTGCCATCGCCGGCGAACGCATCGAAGACGCGCGCGTTATCGGCGCCGATGGCCTCGAGAACGCGCCGCCGGAGCTCGATCTTGGCCGGCATCGTGGCCGCGTGATTGTTCGTCTTGAGCGCTTCCGACGCGAGGGAGTCGCCCCAGGTCGCCGCCTTTTTCATTCGTGCGCCGTGGTGCCGAGTTCAATTTCCACGTCGGGAAGTTGCTTCATCGAATCCCGCAGCGCCGAGAGCGCTTTCGCCTGCGACGCGAGCGGGCCGCGGACGGAAATCCAGAAGCGATCCTCGACGTCATGCGTCGCGATCTCGACAATCTCGATATCGGTGGCCGCATCGCGCAACAGCGCCTCGGCCTCGGCGGCGTCGTAGCCGATGGACGCAATGTCCGTCATGCCATGCTCGCGGAGAAGATCCCGCACGCGGGCTTCAACGTCGCGGCCGAGCGTGCCGAGCTTGTTGTCGCCGACCATGAAAGCGTCGGCGGTTTTCTGATCGACGTCCCATAGCAACACGTCGATCTCGGTGAGGCCGGCTTGCCGGCAAGCTTCGGTGACGCCATGGCCGGCGACGATCATCCGGTTTTCGCGCCGGACCAACACGGGCCGCGTCTGTCCGAAGCGCTTCACCGAGGCGGCGAGCTTCGCGATTTGCTCGGCGGGATGAGCGCGCGGATTGCGCGGGTTCGGCACAAGGGTTTCGATGACGGCGCGCACCGATTCGATCGGCGGCGTTGACGCGGCTTTAGCCATCTTGCCGAACCCCCAGACGGGCCGAGCCCCCCCGGCCCTCAAAATCGCGGCCGCGTGAATGAAGG
>CADEDX010000002.1 GCA_902826195.1 uncultured Bradyrhizobium sp.
CCGTCTCGAATGAGCTTCGCTCATTCGATCCACCCTCTCCCACAAGGGGAGAGGGTACAACCGTCGATGCGGCTTCAGCTTACCTACTGCCGCCCCAACTGCGTGGCCTTTGCGACGCGGTCGAATCTTTCGAGAGAAAGAATCGCATCCGCAAGCTGATCGGCGCGGCCGTTCAGCACGGGGCGGGCGAGAGTCAGGAATTTCTGCTGCATCGCCTGCGCGTCCGGGAACGAGTTCGGCTCGCCGGAGGGATCGGCATAGAGCCGCTCATGGACGCCGTCGTCGGTGGTGATGGAGACGCGGGCGCCGAAGGGGTGGTTGCGGCCGATCTCGAGGCGGTCGTCCTGCACCACGTCGAACTTATCGGCGAGCGCATTGACCGCGGCGTCGCCGAGGCGGTCGTAATCGTCCCAGCCGAAACTGCCCTGGTCGAGCGCGAGCGCGCCGGTGAAGAACATCGAGAACTGGCCGCCGACGATCGAGGTCGGATGCCGCTTGGTGGCGGCGTCGCCGGTCAGCGTGATGCCGTTGCGATGCAGGCCGATCTCGACGCGCTTGATCTGGTCCGGCGTCAGATTGTGTTCCCGCCGCATCGCGATCAGCGCATCCAGCGCCGCATGGGTGTAGCGGCAGCTCGGATACGGCTTTACGCCGATCTTCAGCGTCTCATAGGTCTTGCCGAGCCCGGCCACAGCCTTGTCGGGATGCGCGTTGTCGCTGTAGCCAACCAGCAGGCCATGCTTGCCTTCGACGGATTCCGTCGAGCCGACAAAATCGTTGCGCGCCAGCGTGGCGGCGATGACGCCGTTCATCGCGGCGGCGCCGACCTGATAGCGCTTGTTCCAGGCGCCGTTGACGAGAAATTGCAGCGAGCCTGCGGCCTGGCTGCCGGAGACGCCGAACGCGGAGATGATCTGGTCTTTCGACAAACCGAACAGCTTGCCTGCCGCCGCCGCTGCGCCGTAGGTGCCCGCCGTCGCGGTCGGATGAAAACCGCGCGCATAATGCGAGGTCGGATCGAGCGCGTTGCCAAGCCGGCAGCACACCTCATATCCGGCCACGATCGCAGTCAGTACGTCGCGTCCCGATGCGCCAACCATTTCGCCGACCGCGAACGCCGCGGGCACCACGGGCGCGCTCGGATGCAGCGAGGAGTCGGCGTGCGTGTCATCGAAATCCAGCGAGTGGCCGAGAGCACCGTTGAGCAATGCCGCGACTGCCGGTGTCCAGGTCTTGTCGTCGCCGAACACGGTGGACTCGCCCTTGCCGTCCAGTGCCAGCGCTTCCAGCATCTTGAGCAGCGAGGCAGTGGATTCCGCGTCGCGCCGCGCCCTGATCGTGCTGCCGAGGAAATCCAGGGTCAGCACTTTTGCGCGCTCCAGCACCTCCGGCGGGATGTCCTCGAATTTCAGATCGGCGACGTATGCGGCGAGCGTTGCGGTTTCGTTGGCCATCGTGTTTCCTCGTTTTTGACGGGCAGGCTAGGCGGCCGGACATGACCTTTCAAGCCGCATCGTTGTCGCTGGCATCAGCCATGCCTGACGTGGTCTATCATAGGCAGGGCAGGCGGATTCGGGAATGCGGCGCATGATGGCCTTCGGAAAACGCATGCTTGGATCGCTTCGCGGCCACAAGACGGAATTGTCGCTCGCGGTCCGCCTTGCCGTTGCGGCGGTCGCGGCCTACGCGATCGCCCGGGCGCTGCATCTGATGCTGCCATTGTGGGCGGTGCTGACATCCCTCATCGTCACCCAGATGAGCGTCGGCCGCTCGCTGAAGGCGACCCGGGATTACATGATCGGGACGGTCGGGGGCGCGGCCTACGGCGGCGCCATCGCCATGCTGATACCGCATTCTGGGGAAGGCGGACTGCTGGGGCTTTTGGTGCTGACGGTGGGGCCGACGGCGTTCATCGGCGCCGTCAATCCCAGCCTGAGCGCGGCCACGGTGACGGCCGTGATCGTGCTGCTGGTGCCGGCGATGAACCATGCCAATCCACTGGACTCCACCATCGACCGGCTGTTCGAGGTCACCGTCGGCGGCCTCACGGGGCTTGTGGTCTCGTTCCTGGTGCTGCCGTCACGGGCGGTCAGCCAGATCCGCATCAACGCGGCGCAGCTTCTGGAACTTGAGGCCGCCGCTTTCGCCGAACTGCTGGCAGGACTGACGCGCGGGCTCGACAATGATACCCTGCATCGCATCCAGGACGGCATCGGCACGGCGATGGCAGCCCTGCATGCGACGGGCCTGGAAGCGGAGCGCGAGCGCGCCGCGCACCTGTCGAAAGGCCCGGATACCGGCCCATTGTTGCGCACCATCCAGCGCTTGCGCCACGACGTCGTGATGATCGGACGCGCCAGCGTGGTGCCGCTGCCGTCCAATGTGCAGGCGCGACTGGCGCGCCCGCTGTCCGATGTCAGCAACGCGATCGTCGGCTATATGCGGGCGGTAGCCGCATCCCTGCGGGACGGCGCCGGCAACGCGGACATTCATCCCGTCGATGCGGCCTTGCAGGCCTATACCGCCGAGGTCGCTGCGTTGCGAAGCGAAGGCATGATCCGAGGCGTGCCTGTCGATGTCGCGGAGCGTTTCTTCGCGCTGGGATTCTCGCTGGAGCAGATGCGGCAGAATTTGAACGACCTGGACCGCTGCCATGCCGAGTGGTGCGAGGCGTCGGCCGTGAAGTCGGTTAGTGCAAAGGTGTAGCCAAATCAGTCCGCCACATGTCGCAGCAGTGCCGGCACAATCAGCCGGTGAAACGGCAGGATGAGCGAAAGGTAGGTCCGGCCGAGCCAATTGTGTGTCTTGACCACCGTCGTGGCGGTAACCTGCCTGACGCCGCCGGGCGCGGTCACGTCCACCACGATCCGGAAATCCAGATGGCTGTCGTTGAAGCCGGCGACGAGTCGATCTGGCGTCTCGCTCACAACCGGAAAGATGCCGATCATGTCGCGCGGCGCGCCCGGGCTAGCGCCCGATGTCTTCAGCCCGAGCGGGGTGACCACCAAGTTGCGCAGCGACAACAGCGCTTCGGCCCATCGAGGTTGTCGCGCCATCATTCGTTCCGCCGCGCGGCGGGCGTCCAGATCGCGGTCGGCAACTTCAATGCAAAAGGCGTCAGTGAATTGCGCACCGGCCAGGAGCGCATCGATGTCGGCGGCGGGTTTGATTTCGCGGACGGTCATTTGAATGTGAGCCTCGCGGTCAGCAGACGGAAACGTACCACCAGAAGCACGGCGTAGACCGCGGTCCCGATTGACAACCCGATCCAGACTCCGATCGCGCCCCACGGCGTCCAGAAGCCGAGCAAGCAGGCGCAGGCGAAGCCGATCAGCCAGTAGCTGAGAATCGCGAACAGCAGCGGCACGCGGGTGTCGTTCATGCCGCGCAGCGCGCCGGCGGCGACGGTCTGGATGGCGTCGGCGATGAAGAAGGTCGATCCGACCAGCAGAAGCGCCGCTGCGAGTTCGGCGGTCGCATCGGTGCGCTCGCCGAGAAAAAGCTCGGCGATGCGAAAGCGGCCGGCGATCACGGCAAGCGTCAGGATGGCCGCGAGCACTATGCCGAGCCAGGTCGCGACGTGGCCCGCGCGCCGGATCGCGCCGGCGTCGCCGCGGCCGACGGCGTGGCCGACCCGAACCGTGGCGGCCATGCTGATGCCGAACGGCACCATGTACAGGATGGCGGCGATCTGCAGCGCGATCTGGTGCGCCGCCAGCGCGCTGGTGCTGATCAGTCCCATCAGCAGACCGGCGGCGCCGAACAGGCCGTATTCGAGCAGGAAGGAAATCGAGATCGGCGCGCCGATGACGATCAGCCGCCCCATCAGCGGCCAGTCCATGCGCCAGAAATGGCCGAACACGCGATATTTCCGGAACGGCCGCCGGTAGGTGGCAAACCAAACGATAGCCAGGAACATGCCGAAATTGACGATAGAGGTCGCGAGCCCTACACCGAACAGGCCGAGCGGTGGCAGGCCGAACGCGCCGAACAGCAGGATGTAGACCAGCAGCGCGTTGGCCGGTATCGCGGCCAGCGTGATCCAGAGCACCGGCTCCGGGCGGTTGATCGCGCTCATGAAGCCGCGGATTGCCATGAACCATAGCGCCGGCAGGATGGTCCAGACCAGACCGGCGAGATAGTCCTGCGCGTGATGCGCCGTCGCGGGCGCCTGTCCGAGCGTCAGCAGGATCTGCTCGGCCCAGAATCGCAACGCCATCAGCGGCAGCGAGACCATCAGCGCGGCCCACAGGCCGACGCGCAGCGCGCGGCGGATGACGTGTGGGTCGCGCGCGCCAAATGCCTGAGCGGCGAGCGGCGCGACGGCGGAAACCAGTCCCATGCCGAAGGTGAAACTGACGAAGAGTATGGTGTGCGCCAGCGACGCAGCGCCCACCGCCTCGGCGCCGAGGCGGCCGATCATGGCAAGGTCCGTCGTCATCATCGCGATCTGGCCGAGCTGCGTCATCGCGATCGGCGCCGCGAGCTTCAGCGTCTCGGAAAGTTCGATCGCGAGATGGCGGCCGGGCGCCGCCACGGGCGTTGCGGCAGCGGCGTGTTCAATCTTGTCGAGCGCGGTCATTGCGGGAGACCACCATCGCCGGAAGCTGGAAAAGTGACGGCGCTCGCGCCTACACGCCGGTCCGTTCCGGCACCCGTGTGATCTTCGCGCCCAGCGCGTTCAGCCGTTCCTCGATGCGCTCGTAGCCGCGCTCGATCTGGTCGGCGTTGTTGATGGTCGACGTGCCCTCGGCAGCCACCGCCGCCAGCAGCATCGCCATGCCGGCGCGGATGTCGGGCGAGGTCATCGTCGAGCCGCGCAGCCGGCTCGGGCCGGCCACGATCGCGCGGTGCGGGTCGCACAGCACGATCCGGCCGCCCATCGCGATCAGCTTGTCGACGAAGAACATCCGCGACTCGAACATCTTTTCGAACATCAGGATCACGCCGTCGCATTGCGTGGCCGTGACGATCGCAATCGACATCAGGTCAGCCGGGAAGGCCGGCCAGGGCTGGTCCTCGAGTTTCGGCACATGGCCGCCGAAATCGTCATGGATCTTCATGGTCTGGCCGGACGGCACGATGAGATCGTCGCCCTCGACGCCGCAGACGATGCCGAGCCGCTCAAAGCCCATCCGGATCGAGCGCAGGTGCTCGACGCCGGCTTTCGCGATGCGCAGCGGCGAACGCGTCACCGCGGCGAGCCCGATCAACGATCCGACCTCGATATGGTCGGGTTGGATCGAATAGCTGGCGCCGCCGAGCGTCGCCGGGCCGTGCACCGTGATGGTGTTGGTGCCGATGCCTTCGATCTTGGCGCCCAGCGCAACCAGGAAATGCGCGAGATCCTGCACATGCGGCTCGGAGGCGGCGTTGCGCAGATAGGTGGTGCCGTGGGCGGCGACGGCCGCAACCAATGCGTTCTCGGTGGCGGTGACGCTGGGCTCGTCGAGGAACACGTCCGCGCCCCTCAACTTGGTTGCGCGGAACTCCAGCCGATGCGTCGCCGTAACGGTGGCGCCCAGTTGTTCGAAGGCGAGGAAGTGCGTATCGAGGCGACGGCGGCCGATAACGTCGCCGCCGGGCGGCGGCAGCGCCACCTCGCCGCAGCGGGCGAGCAGCGGCCCGGCCAGCAGGATCGAGGCGCGGATCCGGGCGCAGAGCTCGGGATCGAGATCGGCGGCGCGGACTTCCCTGGCGTGGATCGCGAGCGTATTGCGCGCTTTCCACTCGGCGGAAGCGCCGACCGAGCGGATCAGTTCGACCAGTGTCTCGGTGTCGCGGATGCGCGGCACATTTTCCAGCGTCACCGGATGTTCGGTGAGCAAGGCGGCCGCGATGATCGGCAGCGCCGAATTCTTGTTGCCGGAGGGCTCGATGGTTCCCGAAAGCCGGTGGCCACCTTCAACGATGTACTGGATGGGCGGCACGGCTGCGTCCTGCCTCACACGTCGACATTGGCGCTGAGCGAATTGTCCTGGATGAATTCACGGCGCGGTTCGACCACGTCGCCCATCAGCTTGGTGAAGATGTCGTCGGCCTCGTCGACCTCCTTGATCTTGACCTGCAGCAGCGAGCGCTCGTTGGTATCGAGCGTGGTTTCCCAGAGCTGATCGGGATTCATTTCGCCGAGACCTTTGTAGCGCTGCATCGTCACGCCTTTGCGACCGGCGTTGGTGACCGCGTCGAACAGGTCGACGGGACCATGAATGATATCCTCGGAATCCTTACGGCGGAGCTTGCCCCACTTGGCATAGAGCTTCTGCAGTTTCGGCGTGTAGTCGTCGAGCTTGCGCGCGTCGGCCGAGCCCAGAAATGCATCGTCGATGACGGCGACTTCCTTCACGCCGCGCACGGTGCGCTCGAACTGGAAGCCTTGTCCTTCGGTGAAATACCCTTGCCAGCCGCGCTCGACCTCTTCGGTGAGATCATCGAGCCGGGTGGCGATGTAAGTTGCCGCGGCATTGGCCTGTTCCGGATCGCCATAAATTTCCGATCGCAGTATGCCGGCAATCGTGGCCTGTTCGATGACCTGCCGATTGTAGCGGCTGTGCAGGTTGCGTAACAGGGCGCGGATGACGCGGGCATCCTCGACCAGCGCCCGGAGGTCGCTGCCTGCGCGGTCTTCGCCGGTGCCGGATTTGAAGACGCTTTCGTCGAGCCCCGTCTCGATAAGATAGTCTTCCAGCGCCCGCTCGTCCTTCAGGTACCGCTCGGACTTGCCGCGCGCGACCTTATAGAGCGGCGGCTGGGCGATATAGAGATAGCCGCCGTCGATGACTTGGCGCATCTGCCGGTAGAAGAAGGTCAGCAGCAGCGTACGGATATGGGCGCCGTCGACGTCGGCGTCCGTCATCACGATGATCTTGTGGTAACGCAGCTTGTCGATCGAAAAATCGTCGCTGATTCCGGTGCCGAGCGCGGTGATCAGCGTGCCGATCTGCTCGGAGGACAGCATTTTGTCCGGGCGGACGCGCTCGACATTGAGGATCTTGCCGCGCAGCGGCAGCACCGCCTGGAATTCGCGGTTGCGGCCCTGCTTGGCGCTGCCGCCGGCCGAGTCGCCCTCGACGATGAACAGTTCCGACTTGGCCGGGTCTTTCTCCTGGCAGTCGGCGAGCTTGCCGGGCAGCGATGAAACGCTGAGCGGGCTTTTGCGGGTCAATTCGCGCGCCTTGCGGGCGGCCTCGCGCGCGGCGGCGGCCTGGATCACCTTGCCGACGATGACTTTCGCCTCGCTCGGATGTTCCTCGAACCACGCCGCCAGCGCCTCGTTGAGCACGTTCTCGACCACGGGGCGCACTTCCGAGGACACCAGCTTGTCCTTGGTCTGGGACGAAAATTTCGGGTCCGGCACCTTCACCGAGAGCACGGCGGTGAGGCCTTCGCGGCAATCGTCGCCGGTCAGCGCGATCTTTTCCTTTTTCGCATTGGCCTCGGCATAGCCGTTAACCTGGCGCGTCAGCGCGCCGCGGAAACCGGCGAGATGGGTGCCGCCGTCACGCTGCGGGATGTTGTTGGTGAAGCACAGCACGTTCTCATGGTAGCTGTCGTTCCACCACAACGCCGCCTCGACGCCGATGTCGTTCATCTCTGCCCGCACCATGATCGGGGCGGGGACGATCGCCTTCTTGTTGCGGTCGAGATATTTAACGAATTCCTCGACGCCACCGGCATATTGCATCGTCTCGCGCTTTTCGACCGCATGGCGCATGTCGGACAGCACGATATTGACGCCGGAATTCAGGAACGCGAGCTCGCGCAGGCGATGCTCCAGCGTCGGGAAATCATATTCGACGTTGGTAAAGGTCCCGGAGGAGGCCAGGAACGTCACCTCGGTGCCGCGCTTGCCGTTGGCTTCGCCGACGACCTTGAGCGGGGCGACCGCATCGCCATGGGCGAATTCGACGAAATGCTCCTTGCCGTCGCGCCAGACCCGAAGCTGCAGCTTGCTGGACAGCGCGTTGACCACGGAGACGCCGACGCCGTGCAGGCCGCCGGAAACCTTGTAGGAGTTCTGGTCGAATTTTCCGCCGGCGTGGAGCTGGGTCATGATGACCTCGGCCGCGGAGATGCCTTCGCCCTTGTGAATGTCGACCGGAACGCCGCGGCCGTCGTCGCGCACCGTCACCGAATTATCGGCATTGAGGATGACCTCGACGGCGGTGGCATGGCCGGCGAGCGCTTCGTCGATAGCGTTGTCGACGACCTCGTAGACCATGTGGTGCAGGCCGGAGCCGTCGTCGGTGTCGCCGATATACATGCCCGGCCGCTTGCGCACGGCGTCGAGCCCCTTCAGCACCCGGATCGATTCCGCGCCATACTCGACCGGAATGGGATGCTCAGTATCGGCAGGCGTCTGCCGGGCAGGTTCTGTCATTTGAGGCCTTCGCGGGTGTCCCGAATCAGCTGCGCAAAATGAGGCGCTGATTGATCTAGTTGTGCCATGAAAGAGGGGTTGCGCCTAGCGCAATCTCTGCCTCCATAAGTCTTTGAATAAATAGAAATTTTTTACCGTTTTTCAAGGTCTGCAAAGCCCGATTCCGGAGGTTTGGAAAAGCACGATTCGAGGGTTGATTCTGCGTTCCCGGCCGCCGGTTTTTGGCCTTCGTTGCGTCGGGAAATGGCAGCCTGCTGCGGACCTGCTAGAGAGATGGCGCGGCAGCCTGCAGTCGTCGCCTCCGTCCACTGCGATTCCCGGGTCAGCGCTTCCCTTGTTCCAGCCTTCACCAAAATATCGGCCTGATATCGACGGCCTGCGCGCGATCGCCGTGCTGCTGGTGCTGAATTTCCAGCCCTTCCCGGATGCGACGCCGGGCGGCTTTGTCGGCGTCGACGTGTTCTTCGTGATCTCGGGTTTTCTGATCACCGGCATCATCACACGCGAACTGGAAGCCGACCGCTTTAGTCCCGTCGGTTTCTACAACCGGCGGATCCGCCGGCATCTTCCCGGCGCTGATCGTGGTGCTTGCGGCGACCCTGGCGCTGGGCTGGTTCTGGATGCTGCCTGAGGCCTTCGCACGGCTCGGCAGCGACAGCTTTGCCAGCGCGGCGTTTCTGGCCAATATCGCGCCGCTGCTGCAGTCCGGCTATTTCGATATCGAATCCCCCAAAAAACCGTTGCTGCATCTGTGGTCGCTCGGAATCGGGAACAGTTTTATCTGTTCTGGCCGCTGCTCCTGATGCTCGCGGCGCGGCTGCGCATCAGCATCATCGCTATGGCCGCGGTGCTCGGCATCGC
The DNA here is from genome assembly GCA_902826195.1 of uncultured Bradyrhizobium sp. GTDB lineage: Bacteria > Pseudomonadota > Alphaproteobacteria > Rhizobiales > Xanthobacteraceae > Bradyrhizobium. The sequence continues at coordinate 9,242 of CADEDX010000002.1, forward strand.
GTCCTTCCTGCTCAACGTGGCGTTGATCGGTTCAAATCCGGTCGCGACCTTCTATCTGCCGTGCACCCGGGCGTTCGAATTGCTGGCAGGCGCGGTGCTGGCGTGCGGCTCGAGCAAGATCAACCAGTCCGAAGCGGCGAGCAATTGGCGGGCCTGGATCGGCATGGCGCTGATCGCCACGTCGGTCGCCCTGCTCGACAGCCAGCGCGCCTTTCCGGGGTGGTGGGCGGTGCTGCCGGTCGCCGGCAGTGCATTGTTGCTGTCGGCGCCGGCAGCGTGGCTCAATCGGGTCGTATTGGCGAGCCGGCCGCTGGTTTGGATCGGGCTAATCAGTTACCCGCTCTAAATCTGGCGCTGGCCGCTACTGGTGTTCGGCGAAACGATCAAGTTCGGGCCGCTGACGTTGCTGGAGCGCGAACTTATCCTGTTCGCCAGCGGGCTGCTGGCCTGGGCGACGTATCGGTTTGTCGAGATCCCGTTCAGGTTCGGCCGCCCGAGCCCGCGAAAGATGGTTGGGCTCGGCGCCGGCATGGCGATGATCGCGATAGCCGGCTTGATCGTCGTATGGGAACGCGGCTTCGAGTTCCGGCTGCCGCCGGAAATTCGCGCCATGGCGAGCGTGCGGACGGAAAGTTTCAAATGGCGGTTTCACGAATGTCTGCTCGATCTCGGCAAGGAAACCGAATTTTCCAACACGTGCGTCGAAGGTGACCGGCGCCCGCTGGTTCTGATCTGGGGCGATTCAACTGCCGGCGCTCTACTACCCGGGCTGCGCAAGGCGCAGCAGACGCGCAATTTTGCGCATCGCGCAGCTCACCTCCAGCTCCTGCATTCCGGCGCTTGGCGCCATTGCGGGCGTGCCGAATTGCCGGGCCATCAACGACAAGGTTTTTGCGCTCATCCGGCAGATCAGGCCTGACGTCGTCGTACTGCACGGCACCTGGGAGAAGCATCTCGACAGCGTCGCGCAGACGGTGACCGCCCTGAAGGAGACCAGTACCCGTGTTGTCGTTCTTGGCGGCGTGCCGTGGTGGCGGCGCGGTCTACCCTCGGAAGTGCTGCGCTATTTCATGCTTCACCGCACGCTGATCCCGGAGCATTCGCCCGCCAGCCCGCCCACGGCCTACGACGCCGTGATGCGCGCGAGGCTCGAGCCGCTCGGCGACAAATTCATCTCGGCGTCGCACGTGCTCTGCAATGCGCAGGGATGCCTGACGCGCATCGGCGATGCTGCTGCGGATCTGACCGCAAGCGATCAGGTGCACCTGACCGAAAAGGGTTCGGTCTATCTGATTGAAGCGATCATCGATCGTGAGCTCGGCAACGTGTCCACGAACCTGCCGCGTTAAGAGCCCTCAGACACGACGGCTTACCTGGCCAGATTCCACGTCGAAAATCTCGCCGCCGGCCCCGATATCGACAAATGCGGCGGGATCGGCGCCGGTCATCCAGACCTGCGCGCCGAGCTTGGCGAGTTCGTCGAACAGCGCCTTGCGCCTGTTGGGATCGAGATGCGCGACGACTTCGTCGAGCAGCAACAGCGGCACGATGCCGGTCATGTCGGCGACCAGCGTTGCATGCGCCAGCACCAGCCCGATCAGCAACGCCTTTTGTTCGCCTGTGGAGGCGTCGCGCGCCGGCATGTTTTTCGGCGCGTAGACCACCTGCAGGTCGGTCAGATGCGGGCCATCCAGGGTACGGCCGGCGGCGGCGTCGCGGGCGCGCCCGGCGCGCAGGATTTCGCGATAGCGATCCTCGACAGCGGTCGCGGATTCGTTCACCAGCGCGTTTTCCATCCAGCCGTCGAGTGCGATCTGCGCCGATGGAAAGGCGGAAGCGGCCCCGCGTTCGCGCAGCATCGCGGCCAGCCGCGTCACTGTCTGGCCACGCGTGGCGGCGACGGCGACCGCAAGCTCGGCGGTTTCGCGCTCGATCGCGTCGCACCAATGGTCGTCATAATTGCGCACTTCGAGCAGGCGGTTGCGCGAACGCAGCGAACGCTCCAGCGCCGAGACGCGGCTGGAATGCTCGCTGTCGATGGCCAGCACCAGCCGGTCGAAGAAGCGCCGCCGCTCGGAAGCCGCGCCGAGAAACAGCCCGTCCATCGCGGGCGTCAGCCACACCATGCGCAGATGATCGCCGAACGCGTTTGCCGAACCCACCGGCTCGCGGTCGATCCGGCAGCGCCGGCTGGTCGACGCGCCCTCCGCGGCCGGCGCATCGATGCCGGTGCCGAGCGTGGCTAGCCCGAGCGCGCCCTCGACTTCCGCCGATACCGCCCAGGAGCCGTTGCCCTGGTTATCGGCGACATCCTCCAGCGTCGCGCGCCGCAGCCCGCGCCCTGGCGACAGAAACGAGATCGCCTCCAGGCAATTGGTCTTGCCCGCGCCGTTCGGCCCCACCAGCGCCACCACATCCCCTCGCGCCTGCACGGCTGCCGCGCGGTAATTGCGGAAGTGCGTGAGAGAAAGGCGATGGATGCGGGAGGGGTTCATGAGCGAGTGTCGGCTTTTTTCTTTCCCTCTCCCCTTGTGGGAGAGGGTGGCGCCTCACGAAGTGAGGCGACGGGTGAGGGGTATCTTACCGCCCGGCAATCTTTACGAAAATGTCCTCCAGAACGGTGGACGGTCGTTGCAACACATCGTTGTTCCAGTACCGCTCAATCCGAAACCCTTCCCGCGATCAGGACGGAATCCCTTGCTGCATCACGAGCCAACTCGGCGTGCTGACTACCATCAATTTCAATAACCACGCGCTTCTCGAAACACACACAGTCGAGAATGTAGTTTTGAAACGGGATTTGCCGTCAAAATTTATACTTCGCGAGGCGTCGATGACGGAGCAATCGCCACATCGTCAGTTCCGCATCGGTGGGCTCGTGGCGCATCTTCTTCGCGAAGCTGCGGATGCGTTTGGCAACGGGTCGATGGCTTGGTGCTTGCGGCGCGAACCCCTCACCCGTCGCCGAACTTCGTTCGGCGCCACCCTCTCCCACAAGGGGAGAGGGAAGGGCGGCGTCCTTGTCGCGCGAAACGCTCACACCCGCATCGGCATCAGCACGTACAGCGCGCCCTTGTTGTCCTTGTCCTGCACCAGCGTCGGTGAGCCGGGATCGGCAAGGCGCAGTACCGCAACTTCGCCTTCGATCTGGGCGGCGATGTCGAGCAGATAGCGCGAGTTGAAGCCGATATCGAGGGCGTCGGAGGCGTATTCGACCTCGAGCTCTTCGGTGGCGCTTCCGGAATCCGGGTTGGTGACCGAGAGCACCAGCTTGCCCGGCGACAATGCGAGTTTCACTGCGCGGCCGCGTTCGCTGGAAATGGTCGAGACGCGATCGACCGCAGCCTCAAAGTCCTTCTTGTCGACGATCAGTTCCTTGTCGTTGTTCTGGGGAATGACGCGGCCGTAGTCCGGGAAGGTTCCGTCGATCAGTTTCGAGGTCAGCACGACATTGCCGAGCGTGAAGCGGATCTTGCCCTGCGACAGCTCGATCTTGATCTCGGCTTCCTGGTCCTCGATCAGCCGCTGCACTTCGCCGACGGTCTTGCGCGGCACGATCACGCCCGGCATGCCGGTGGCGCCGGAAGGCAGCACCAGGTCGATCTGCGCCAGCCGGTGGCCGTCGGTGGCGACGCCGCGCAGCGTCGCCGCCTTGGCGGTGCCGGCGGTGTGCAGATAAATGCCGTTGAGATAGTAGCGGGTCTCTTCGGTCGAGATCGCAAACTGCGTGCGGTCGATCAGGCGCTTGACGTCGGAGGCAGGCAGCGAAAACGAATGCGTCATCTCGCCGGCGGCGAGATCCGGGAAATCGCTCTCGGGCAGGGTTTGCAGCGTGAAGCGCGAGCGGCCGGCGCGGATCGCCAGCACTGCGCGGTCGCCGTCGGCTTCCAGCACGATCTGCGAGCCGTCGGGCAGTTTTCGGACGATGTCGTAGAACATGTGCGCCGGCACGGTGGTGGCGCCGCCGGTTGCGGTTTCCGCCGCCAGCGTTTCGGTCACCTCGAGGTCGAGGTCGGTCGCCTTCAGCGATAGCTTGGCATTTTCGGCGCGCACCAGCACGTTGCCGAGGATCGGGATGGTGTTGCGGCGCTCGACCACGCGATGGACATGGCTCAGCGATTTCAGCAGTTGCGCGCGTTCGACGGTGACCTTCATTGCATTATCCGCCAGAGATGGAAAAGCCGGGCGATCCGAAAGGCGCGCCGCGGCATCAAGAACCCGAAAAGCCAGATCAGAACCGGATTTGATCAAACCCCCGAGGGGACCGCAAGGTGGCGCGGATGGCCCGCCGGTGCAAGGGAGACAGCCCCCCGTTCCCCACTTTTGCGGCCAAAAATGGCAGCAGAAGAAAATTCTCCACCCGCGGGCTTACACGGGCTGGGCGCCATCAAGGTCGAAGCCGGGAAGTCCGGCTTCGACCGGGAAGAAGAGCTTGCGGGTGGAGAGCCTGAGAGAGGAGAGGCTGAGGCCTATTCCTGCAGCTGCCGCTTCAGCGACTCGACTTCTTCGGACAGCGCGGTATCTCGGGCCACCAGCCCCTCGATCTTGCGCACGGCATGCAGCACCGTGGTGTGGTCGCGCCCGCCGAACCGGCGGCCGATCTCCGGCAGCGAACGCAGCGTCAGCGTCTTTGCCAGATACATCGCGACTTGGCGCGGCCGAACCACGTTCGCGGTTCGCCGCGACGACAGCAGGTCCGAGCGGCTTACATTATACTGACGGGCGACCACGCGCTGGATGTCCTCGATCTTGATCCGCTTCGGTTCCTGCGGACGGATCAGATCGCGCACTTCGCGCTCGGCCATTTCCAGCGTCACCGGCTGGTTATTGAGCTTGGAGTGGGCGAGCAGGCGGTTGATGGCGCCTTCGAGGTCACGGCCGTTATGGGTGATCGTGCGCGCCAGATAGTCCAGCACCGCTTCCGGCACGTCGAAGGTCGAGTGATGGGCACGAGCCGCGGCCACGCGCGATTTCAGGATCCCGAGCCGCAGTTCCTCGCCGAGCGAACCCATCTCCACGACGAGGCCGCCGGCCAGCCGCGAGCGCACGCGATCGTCGAGGCTTTCGAGATCGGACGGCGGACGGTCGGCCGCGATCACCACCTGGCGGCCGGCGTCGATCAGCGCGTTCAGCGTATGGCAGAACTCGGCCTGGGTCGATTTGCCCTGCAGGAACTGCAAATCGTCGATCACGAGCACGTCGATGCCGCGCAGCGCTTCCTTGAACGCGAGTGCCGTCTGAGTCTTCAGCGCTGCGACGAAGCCGTACATGAACTTCTCGGCAGTGAGATAGAGCACCTTGCGCTCGTTCCCCGAGTTCCCGGCCCACGTCACTGCCTGCAGCAGGTGGGTTTTGCCGAGGCCGACGCCGGCGTGAATATAGAGCGGGTTGAACATCACGGCATCGCCGCGGCGTCCTTCGGCAACCTGGCGCGCGGCCGCGTGCGCCAGCGTGTTGGAACGGCCGATCACAAAACTTGCGAAGGTCAGGCGCGGGTCGAGCGGCGAGCCGCCGAGCGCGTCATGGCTGGCGGACACCGGCGCGGTGGCCGTTGCGCGCAATTCCGCCGCGGGACGGGCGTGGCCCGGCTCGGCGCGACGTGGATCGGCCGGCGTGGTGGCTTCCTTGGCCGGCGCGGTGCTGCGCATCGCCGTGCGAACGGTGAGGTCGATCCGGTGCACTTCAGGCATCTCGGCCTGCCAGCAGGTCAGCACGCGATCGGCATAATGCGCCTGGATCCAGCTCTTGAGGAACCGGGTCGGAACCGACAGGTGGACGCTTTCGTCCTGCACGCCTTCAAGATCCATGCGCGCAAACCAGCTCGTATAGACGTCCTCACCTACAGTCGTCCGCAACCGTCCCTTCACGCGCGACCAACGATCTTGTTCCGTATTTGTCATTGCCTGAGAACTTTTCTGAATGAGTAATGGTATTGAACGAACTGCCTGGCAAATAGCCCTGCAGTTTTCCTGCCAGACGTGACCTCGGCGCGGCGCTTCCGTGACCACCAGGCAAAAATCTAACGCTCGGCGGAACCGCCGTTGTCAGATCGAAGGCTGGAAGGAGTGAGAAGCTGCCGCGAGGTCAGCGCGTACTCGACGGTCTGCCCGGAGTTTGCGCGGGTGGATGGCTGGAAGCGTCGTTCAGGGATTCAGAAAAAGCAGTCTCTATGGAAATGGTCGTGCCAAATGTCGCGTTGATTCCGTAAAGCATGGTACCTCCCCCTCTCGCCGCGAAAACGTCGCGACGAGCAATCAGATCACAAGTGTTTCAAAGCCAGTCTGCCGCTGCCGAACATCCGCTTGTTCGACCGCCGCGCCGCCGCGTATTCCAGTCTGTCGTCCTCAACACGTCCACGAACTCCGCGTTCCCAATCGTTGCCTCGCCGGTCAGCGTCCTATTCCCCCTTGTCTTGTTTTCCAGTCCGGAGCGCGCTTAACACGAGCGCCACACCGGGAAACTCAGACACAGAACGACCGCTCTCATATTGCTATGAGCTATCAACTCAGCTTCGCTTGGAAAGCGTCGCTAACGCGCACACCGCCGCCGATTTGCACGTCCGCCCTTGGGTCTCATACCGCGCTGGTCAGGAGAGCCTCGGGCGTCGCGAACGGGTTACAAATACACCACAGGTGATTTCTGACAATCCGTGATTCGACGACGCGACCCGACTCCCCGGCTTTGTTGCAACACTGCCGTCGCAACGCTCCACACCAAGTTTTTGAATCAGCGTACAGAATCGCGCAGGGTCGGGACGTGTGACAGTTTTCGCTGCACTCGCAAAAATTTTTAACAAACCGTTACAATCGTGGTTACCGGGACCAATTTTCAAAACGCTTGCCCTCGCTATGTGGATAAGTGATTAGCAAGTCGGCGTTTTTCGAAATTGTTTTTCAGGGTAACCCCGCGCAGCGACGATGTGCGCGACAACAAGTGAGCGTGGGATTGGTTGACAGCTGCGCCGATGGTTCTCGCAAGTGCGCACGACAACGCCGGTGCAATAAACTGCACCACGTGAAAATACGGGCGCCACAAATGTGACACGTCAGACGTTGCCCGGCAACGTGACAATCGAATTGTCACACGCGTGCTTTCCATGTGCGCCTGAAATGCAACAGGATGCACCCCGCTCGGCGAAAGGAAATTTTTCAATTCATGATCGCGCGCGAGCGTAGATCAAAAACAAAAAGCCCGGCGCGAGGCCGGGCTTTGATGACTGTCTGTTTCTGTCAGTTCACTTCGCGAGCTTGGCGATCGAGTGCGTCAGGCGCGACACCTTTCGGCTCGCATTGTTCCTGTGAATGATGTTGCGCTGCGCGGCCTGCATCAGTTCCGGTTCCGCGTGCTTCATCGCTTCCAGGGCCGCATTGCGGTCGCCGCTCTTGATCGCCTCCTCGACGGTGCGGACCGCGCCGCGCATCTGCGTGCGGCGCGACTTGTTGACGATGGTGCGGCGGGCAATCTTGCGGGTCGCCTTCTTGGCGGAAGAGGTATTGGCCATGTTCTCAACTATCCTTCGGCTGTCATCGCTCGGGTGGTCGGGCTTGAGCGCGCCGGCCGTTCAAATTGCGTGATCGACGCTGGCGGTATCTTCCAGCTGGTGCGTTTTCCAGGGTGTTCTTAAGCTAAGCCGTTCTTGGGGCTGCCTTGGACGGAAACCAAAATGCTTCCGCAAGCGGCGCGGCTCAAAGAACAGCGGCGGCGGGATTGCGCCCGCCGCCATTGGGGGTCTTATAGAGGGCGCCTCCTCCACCGTCAACGCCTTCCGCCGCCCGAACGGCCGGAAGACGGGCGGAAATGGCGGGGTTAAGGTGCTGATGAGGTTGAATTTCCAAGGGCCCCCCGCTATTGGCTGACGGCCCTGGCGGGCGACACATATTAAGGTGAGGCATGATCCGCGGTTTTTTTCGGCTAATCGGCCTGCTGCTTCTGGCCGGCGGATTCATCTTCATGGTCTATGACGGGGCCCGTTTCGTCGCCGACCAGACCCTGCGGTTCACCCGCTTCGGGCAGTTCTGGAACGACATCCATCAGTCCAGCCAGCTGGCGTTCCGGACCTGGGTCGAGGGCGTCGCGCCATGGCTCTGGACCAGCGTCATCCGGGTGCTGTTGGACCAGCCGGTCTTTGCCGTGCTGGGCGTGGTCGGCATCCTGCTGATGATCCTGTTCCGGCCCAGCAAGCCGTTGATCGGCTACTCCAGGGACTGACCCGACCGGCGGCTCCCCTTGTCGTACCGCGTAACAGGGCTGCGGTCTCCGGCGTAAGCACATATATAGAAGTCCGACCGGCCGCCCGCCGAAGTCGCGTCCGGCCGATGTCCCGCCCGGAGGTACTCCATGTTTTTCATGCGCAAGACCACCGCGTTGCCGAGCGCAGCCGAAGCGCTGCCGGGCCGCGCCACCCCGATACCGACCGCCACCACGCATTTCGTCAACGGCCGCAAGCTGCAGCCGCCTTATCCCGCAGACCTGGAGCAGGCGGTGTTCGGGCTTGGCTGTTTCTGGGGCGCAGAGCGCAAGTTCTGGCAACTCGGCGACGGCATCCGTGCGACGGTCGCAGGTTATGCTGGCGGACACACGCCCAACCCGACCTATGAAGAGGTCTGCTCGGGCCGTACCGCTCACACCGAAGTGGTGCTGGTCGTGTTCGATCCAAACAAGATCGCCTACGAGCAGCTGCTGAAAACATTTTGGGAAAGCCATAACCCGACGCAGGGCATGCGCCAGGGCAACGATGTCGGCACCCAGTATCGCTCGGCGATCTACACGTTCGGCGATGCGCAGCGCAGGGCCGCCGACGCGTCGAAGGCAACGTACCAGAAGGCGCTGGCGGCAAAAGGCCTCGGCGCCATCACCACCGAGATCGCCGCCTCCGGCGAATTCTATTTCGCCGAAGATTACCATCAGCAATACCTCGCCAAGAATCCGGCAGGCTATTGCGGGCTGGGCGGCACCGGCGTGTCGTGCCCGATCGGCGTCGGGGTCACGGCCTGATTGGATAGCCTTCTCGCACACTCGCCCCGCAAGTCCGGGGTGAGTGCGGCCATTGTGCCGCCTCTGGTTGCAAAATACCCTTTATTAACCATAGCCGGTGCATGACTGGAGCTGTCTCGCTTCATGGGCTGGCTGGGTGCGGGTTGTGCGCGCGTTTCGAATTCCGATCACTGTAATCGTCACCGCGCTCGTGCTGTCGGGCTGCATGCGCACGACCGGACCGGTTGCAGTCGCGCCGCAGGACGATCTCGATTCCATGGCTTATGGCCCGCCGTCTGCGTCCGCTTCCGGCGGCGGCGCTGTTGGCCCGGTTCGCGCTGCCTTTGCCGCCGCGCCGCGCGCGCCAGCTGCACCCGTTGCCGCGCCCGTGGCTTATGCCGAACCCGCGGCCTTGCGACGCGAGGCTCCCTATCATCTCGATGCAGGCGACAAGCTGCGCGTTGTCGTCTATGGTCAGGAAGGTCTCACCAATACCTATGCGGTGAGCGCCGGCGGTTCGATTACGATGCCGCTGATCGGCTCGGTGCCGGCGCGCGGCCGCACCACGGCTGGACTGGCGACGGAGATCGCAGCGAAGCTGCGCGCCGGCTTCATCCGGGAGCCGTCGGTTGCGGTGGAGATCGAAACCTACCGGCCGTTCTTCATCCTCGGCGAGGTCGCCGCACCCGGGCAGTATCCGTATGTCCCGAACATGACGGTCGAGAGCGCCGTGGCGATCGCCGGCGGCTTTTCGCCGCGCGCGCGGCGCGACAGCGTCACGGTCACCCATACCGACGCGTCGGGCACGGCGCGCTACGCCGTTCCGCCCGGCAGCGCGGTCAGTCCCGGCGACACCGTGCTCGTCGGCGAGCGCTGGTTCTAGCTAGAGCTTCTCGAAACACGCGCGCACGCGACGCATTTTCATCAAATCCTCATCGCGATCTGGCCGTTTTGTTGAGCAAGATGGCGCGACAAATGAGCAGCGTTTGATCTGCGAACAGTCAGCGTTCCGCTTGTGCTTGGATGTGCAGTCCGTATCGGACTGCAAGGATCGCGCATATGCGCGGGTTAAACTTCAGGTAGCGTGAATGAAAGCTTGCCCTTTTCTGCAGGCTCTGTCGTGCGGCGCATAAGCTTCGGTTGCGATAAAACAGCGCGATGTGTCGACTGCATTCGAAACAGTGTTTCAAGTTGCGTTGCAGCATTGTAGAGAGTGCATCGTTGAAACGAGGCTCGCCGGTTTGTCCGTTGAGTGCCCGCAATCCGGAGTATGGACTATGAACTATCTTTTGCCGCTCAGCGTGACGCGCGCGGCGACCGCGGCAGCATTGCTCGCGTCCATTGCCGTGACCGCCGTGTGCGGTTCTGCGCAACCGGCGACGGCCGCGGATGCCTATCCGAGCCGGCGCATCACGCTGGTCATTCCTTATCCCGCGGGCGGCGCCACCGACGTGCTGGGCCGGCTGCTTGCCAACAAGCTGTCGGAGGCGTGGAAGGCCACCGTGGTCGTGGAGAACAAGTCGGGCGGCGGCGGTGTGGTCGGCAACGATTTCGTCGCCAAGGCGCAGCCCGACGGCTATACCGTGCTGCTCGCCATTACCCAGATCATTCAGGCGCCGAGCCTCGTTGCGAAGCTGCCCTACGACGTCTTCAAGGATCTCGCGCCGGTCACCCAGGTGGCATTGTCGACGATCGTTCTGGTGGTTCCCGAGCAGCAGCCGTTTAAGTCCGTGAAGGAACTTGTCGACTTTGCCAAGGCCAATCCCGGCAAGCCCTATGGCAGCTTCGGTAACGCCACGACGTCCCATCTCTACGGCGAACTGCTCAAGAAGAACGTCGGCATCGACATGACCCACGTTCCCTATCGTGGATCGGCTCCGCTCACGAATGATTTGCTCAACAACACGGTGACCTCGGCGTTCCAGGACCTGACTACGGCGAGCGCGCAGATCAAGGCGGGCAAGCTCAGGGCGCTGGCGGTGGGTGGTGAAAAGCGCAGGAAGGCGATGCCCGACGTGCCGACGATGGGCGAGCTCGGCTATTCCGGTTTCGAGATCGAAGGCTGGCTCGGTGTGTTCGTACCCGCTGCAACGCCCAAGGACATCGTGACGAAGCTTTCTGATGAGCTTGCCCGCATCGTTGCCTCGCCCGAAGGCATCGCAGGTATCGAGACGCTGAGCCTCGTACCAGTGGGCGGATCGCCCGAAGACTTCGACAAGGCGCTGCGCCGCGACCTCGACAAATGGGCCGACGTCGTGAAGCAAACCGGCGTCAAGGGCGAGTAAGCTCTTGCTTCGTCGTTCCGGGGCGCGCGTAGCGCGAACCGGAATCCAATTCAGCGCTTGCTCGAGGGTTAGCTGGATTCCGGGATCGCGCTGTGCGCGCCCCGGAATGACGGCGGAGAGATAGCCCGCGCCTACTTCTTCAGATGTTTCGCGAAGAACGCCAGGCTGCGCGGCCAGGCCACGTCGGCGCTGGCCTTGTCGTAGCTCGCTCGTTCGTCGCAGTGGAAGCCATGCTGTGCGCCGGGATAGATATGGACCTCGACGTCGGGCCGCTTGGCCTTGATGGTCTCGACATCAGTCAGCGGAATGCCGGCGTCCTTTTCTCCGAAATGCAGCTGCGTCGGGACCTGCGGCTTGTCGTCGGCGAAGCGGACGACGGCGCCGCCGTAGTAGCCCACTGCCGCTGATAGGCCGGTCAGCTTGGTCGCTGCGGCATAGGCGATGCTGCCGCCGAGACAGAAGCCGATGATGCCGACCGCGCCGACGTCCTTCACCGCATCGATCGCGGCCTGTGTATCGCGGAGCATCGCCGTCCAGTCGGGATTGGCGATGAATTTTCGCGCGTTGGCGATTTCGTCCGGCGAATAACCGCACTGAAAATCCGGCTGGGTGCGATCGAAGATTGCCGGAGCGATCGCGACGTAGCCTTCGGCTGCGAGCCGGTCGCACACCGAGCGGATATGGTGATTGACGCCGAAAATTTCCTGGATCACCACGATGGCTGCTTTCGGCTTGCCCGCGGGGTCGGCGCGGTAAGCGCCGAGTTTGAAACCGTCCGAAGCCGTCAGCTTGATATCCTGTCCCACGGGTCATTCCTTCTTGTTCTGGGTTGCATGAATAGTTCTTGTGAATCTGTTGAAGCTGCGTCTACTGCCATATCCAGTTGTGGCCCCAGTCGCCCTTCCAGCCGGCCAGCCTGCCATTGCGGAACTGCAGGAACAGCCGGTCTTTTTTGGTGAACAATCCGCTGCCGCCGATGTTGCGGAACGCGAGGAAGATTTCCTCGCCCGGACGGCCTCGGACATAGTTGAGCGGCACGCCGAGCGCTTGTGAGGCCTCGCCGGCGCCCATGCCGAATGCCAGCGGGATGTTATTCGACAGGGTCTCGGTGAACGGCGGCGGGTAGGGACCTCCGATCGGCGGCAGATGTTGCGCGGCCACGGGCCCGGCTCCACCGGCGACCAGGACGAGCGCGATTGCGGCAGCCTTCACGACGCCACCTTGCTCGCGGCCTTGGCTTCGAGGCTATCGAGGAACGGCAATACCGCGTCGATGAAGGCCTGCGGCTGGTCGATGTTGACGGCGTGGCCGGCGGCCGGGATCACCACCTTCTGCGCGCCGGGGATCTTGGCGGCCATGTAGTCGGAGGCGGCGAGGAACGGCGTATCGTCGGCGCCGACCACGATCAGCGATGGCACCTTGATATCGGGCAGCAACTCGATCACGCGGGCGTCGCGCTGGGTCAGCATGCCGCGCGCGGCGCTCGCCAGTCCGGATGCGTCGCGGTGGGTGACGCTGGAGCGTTCGCGGCTGGCCGATTTCAGAACCTCCAACCCCTCGCGCTCGAACCGGTCGCCGGTGTCGTGCGCGCGCTTGTTCCAGACCTCACGGGCCTCGTCCTTCTTGAAGCCGGGGCCGGTGTCGATGATCAATAGCGCTCGGACCCGTTCGGGATGGGTGCGGTAGAACGCCAGCGACATGTAGCCGCCGAGCGACAGCCCGCCAACGATCGCCTGTTGGGCGCCGACCGCGTCGAGCAGGGCGGCCATGTCCGCCACCGTCAGCGCTTCGCTATAGGCGGCGGTATTTTCGGGATAATCGGACTGGCCGTGACCGCGCATGTCCCACAGGACGAGCGTATGATGTTGCGACAGCGCCGCAATCTGGCCCTGCCACATGCCGCTGGTCGACGAATAGCCGTGGGTCAGCAACAGCGGCGGGCCGGCGCCGTGCACCTCATAATAGATATTGACCCCGTCGCGATCGATTGTCGGCATTTCCGATCTCCCTGCGATTGTTGCGAAATTCCGGCATGACCGTCCTCGCTTGCCGCATCCTAGCGCGATCCGTTCGGGAACGGGAAATGCGGAAACGGAAGATGCGCCTGCCGGCGGCGCGCGAGGCCGGCAGGTGAAGCACTGAAGCCTTGCCGCAGCGCACAAGCAAGCAACTTCGAATTTTTATTCGCTTCGAACGATTCCAAATTGGATTGCCTCCCGAAAAGTTCGGGATCATTCTGCGTACCAACCGGCACCACCCGGTGGTGCCGGCCGATACCCAAAAAATGAGACGCCGCCGTAAGCGGCTTCAGCCATCGGAAGGGGAAAACGCCAAATGCCTAGCCTGAATATCAACGGGCGGAATATGTCCGTCGAGGCGTCCAACGATACGCCGCTGCTCTGGGTCATCCGCGAGCAATTGCAGATGACCGGTACGAAGTTCGGATGCGGCGCAGGTCTCTGCGGCGCCTGCACGGTTCACGTCAACGGCGAAGCCGTTCGCTCCTGCCAGACCCTGGTCAGCGACGCCGTTGGCAAGAAGATCACCACCATCGAAGGCCTGTCCACCAAGGGCGATCATCCCCTGCAGAAGGCCTGGGTCCTCGAGCAGGTCCCGCAATGCGGTTACTGCCAGTCCGGCCAGATCATGCAGGCCGCATCGCTGCTCTCCAAAAATCCCAATCCGACCAAGGATGAAGTCGTCGCTCATATGGACGGCAACCTGTGCCGCTGCATGACCTATTCGCGCATTCAAAAGGCGATCATGCGCGCCGCATCCGAAATGCGTACCGCCTCCAACGCCGGCACCGAGCGGAGGGCAACATGAACACGCACGTGAAAATCGCACCCACCGATCTCAGCCGCCGCTCGTTCCTGGTCGGCTCCGCCGCGACCGGTCTCGTGCTCGGCTATGCCGCCGTTCCCGGCATCGACCAGGCCCTGGCGGCGCCCGCCAATTTCGAACCATCGACCTGGTATTCGATTGCGCCCGACGGCCTCGTCACCGTGACCTGCGGCAAGGCCGACATGGGCCAGCACATCGCCTCGACGATGGCGCAGATCGTGGCCGAGGAACTCGGCTCGAACTGGAAGGACATGCGGGTCCTGCTTGCTTCGAACGACCCGAAGTTCAACGACCCCGTGCTCGGCGCGCAGATCACCGGCGGCAGCTGGAGCACGATGATGAACTTCGATGCGATGAGCCGGGCGGGCGCCGCCGGACGAATCGCGTTGACGCAGGCGGCGGCCGGCATCATGGGCGTGCCGGAAGGTGAGCTGGTGGTTCGCAACTCCACCATCTCGCACCCGAAGTCGAAGAAGTCGATGAGCTTTGCCGACATCGTCAAGAGCGGCAAGATCACCAAGACCTTCACGCCGGACGAGCTCAAGGCGATCAAGCTGAAGACGCCCGACCAGTACACCATGATCGGCGTCTCGGTTCCGCAGCTCGACATTCCGCCGAAGATCAACGGCGCGGCCAAATACGGCATCGACGTCATGCTGCCGGGCATGGCCTACGGCAAGGTGGTGACGCCGCCGGTGCGTTTCGGCGCCACGGTGAAGTCGGTCGACGACAGCGCGGCGAAGAAGGTGCCGGGCTTCATCAAGGCCGTCACGCTCGACGACAAGACCGGCAGCACGTCCGGCTGGGTGGTGGCGGTGGCCAATACCTATGCCAACGCCCGCAAGGCGGCGGACGCGCTGAAGATCACCTACGACAACGGCCCGAACGCCAAACTGTCGAGCCAGTCGTTGCTCGACGAGGCGAAGCGACTGCAGGCGCTCGACGATTCCGGGCAGTTCTTCGTCAAGGACGGCGACACCGCGGCGGCCTTCGGGACCGCGGCGAAGGTGATGGAGGCCGAATACACCACCAGCATCAACATCCATGCGCCGCTGGAGCCGATGAACGCCACCGCGGAGTTCAAGGGCGACATCCTGCACATCTATTCCGGCAACCAGTTCGCGACGCGTTCCGGCGCGATCGCGGCGGGCGCCGCCGGGATTGATCCCAAGTTCGTCGTCATGCACCAGATGTGGCTGGGCGGCGGCTTCGGCCGCAGACTCGACGCCGACATGATGGTGCCGGCGGTGCAGGCGGCGAAGGCCGTCGGCAAGCCGGTCAAGGTCATCTATTCCCGCGAAAACGACATGACAATGGACTATTCGCGGCCGCTGACCTTCCAGAAGGTCAAGGCGGGCCTCGATGCCGACGGCAAGCTGATCGCGCTCAACCATGACGTGGTCTCGGCATGGCCGACCGCGCGCTGGGGGATCCCCGATTTCCTGACGCCATCGGTCGACAAGAAGGGACCGCTGGATTCGTTCACCGTGAACGGGGCGGATTTCTTCTATTCCGTGCCCAACCACAATGTGCGCGCGATCAAGAACGAGATGGCGCACACCGCCACCCCGTCGGGACAGTTGCGCTCGGTCGCACCAGGCTGGACCTTCTGGGCGGTCGAAAGCATGATCGACGAACTCGCGCATGCCGCCGGCAAGGATCCCGCGCAGTACCGGATCGCGTTGCTGGATGGCAAGGGCAAGAACGACGGTGGCGCGCAACGCCTTCGCAACACGCTGCTGGCGGCGATGGGCATGGCCGGTTACGGCTCGACCAAGCTGCCGAAGGGCGAGGGCATGGGCGTCGCCTGCGTCTCGTCGCAGGAGCGGGCCACCGCAAGCTGGACCGCCTGCGTGGCCCATGTCGCGGTGTCGCCGTCCGGCGAGGTCAAGGTCAAGAAACTGACCGTGGCCACCGACGTCGGCATGCAGGTGCATCCCGACAACATCCGCGCCCAGGTCGAAGGCGCGGCGCTGTGGGGCCTTTCGCTCGCCATGTACGAAAAGGCGACGCTGAAGGATGGCGGTATCGAGCAGACCAATTTCGATACCTACACGCCCTTGCGGATGAGTCAGACGCCGGACGTCGCGGTCAACGTCATCGCCAACGGCGACAAGCCGACCGGTGTCGGCGAGCCGGCGGTGACGGTGATCGCGCCGGCGCTCGGCAACGCCATCTTCAACGCCTGCGGCGCGCGCATCCGCGCGTTGCCGATCACCGCCGAAGCGGTGAAGGCCAATATGAAGGCGTAAGGTCGGCGCCGCATCGGGAAGAATGGTCCGCCGGGGGGAAACCTCCGGCGGATTTTTTTCCGCCGTCATCATCCGCCACCGGGTCGGCCGAATGGCCGCCCGATGACAGGCTCCGGTGGGGCATCCAGTACGCCGCGACCTTCGAGGCTTATAATAACTGTTACGGCGTACTGGATCATCCGCTGGAGCCTGTCATCGGGCGGCCATTCGGCCGACCCGGTGGCGGATGATGACGGTTGTGGACGTGGAATAGGTGCGGCGCATCACGAACGCCATCGCTAAAATTTTAGCATTTCCGGAAGTTTATGTTCACGATCCCTCTTAAGCCCCGGAGAACGCATTCTCCGCTAGCCTCGCTCGCAAATCGTCATCGCTAGGGGTCCTGGGGTTTCATGACATCGGTCGCCAACAAGACTTCGACCAAGCGCCGGCTGTTGCTGGCTTCGGATCGGAGCGATCAGAGCAGTGAACTCGCCAGCATTCTGCGATCGGTCGGCCAGGTCGATACCATCGCCACCTCGGACATTCCCGACGCCCCGGCACAGGATCTCGCCGGCATCGTCGTCGACATCAACCTGCGCTCTGCCGAGAGCGTACAACTGGTGCGCAACAAGCTGCGCGCCGAAGCCTATCGCGAGATGCCGCGGCTGTTCGTGCTGGCCGATGCGCTGCATCACGGCTCGATGCAGGCCTGGGCGCTCGGCGCCACCGACACCATCGCGCGGCCGTTCGACGCGCAGGGCATTCTGCAGCGGATTCGCGCGGCGTTTCCCGACAGTGACGGCTTCGACGAGACCGATCGCGGCAAGGTGCTGAACCGTGGCGTCGAGGCGGCTCATGCCGTGATGGTCAAGATATTCGAGCGGCTTCCGGCCGGCGTTCCCCTGAAATTCAGCGACATCGTCGAGGCCGAGAACAGGATCCTCAAGGCGATCAAGCATTCATCCCTGCGCGAATGGCTGACGACGGTCGGCTGCCACCACACCGGCAGCTATCGCCACTGCCTGTTCGTCACCGGCTTTGCGGTCTCCTACGCGCAGCATCTCGGCGTGCGCGAGGACGACCAGCGTCGTCTGGCGCGCGCAGCCCTGCTGCACGACGTCGGCAAGGCTTTCATCCCGGTAACGATCCTCGACAAGCCCGGCCCGCTGACGTTGGAAGAGATGGAAGAGATGCGCCAGCATCCGCGCCGCGGCTATGACGCGCTGTCCGAGCAAGGCGGTTTCCCGCCCGAAATGCTCGACGTGGTGCTGCACCACCACGAGTTCCTCGACGGCACCGGCTATCCCGACGGCCTCAACGGCAAACAGATCAGCGACATCGTGCGGCTGACCACGATCGTGGACATCTATGCCGCCCTGGTCGAGAAGCGCGCCTACCGGTTGCAATTCACCCATGCCCGCGCGTTCGCCATGATGGAAGAGATGGGCGACAAGCTCGATCAGCACCTGCTGAACGCCTTCCGCCCGGTCGCGTTCGGGCATTATTGATTTCCCGTCATTCCGGGTTGGGTGCCGCATCGCCCGGAACGAACTGGTCCCAGCTGCTCAACGCAAGCATGTGACTTTGCTGCCCGCTAGTTATCTGCGATCTTCGGCGCCCGACGCCGCTGACCAATGATCGCTGGCAGGAACTCCATGGAAACGGCGACCTCCGATCTCGACATTCCCGCCGACATTGCGGCCACCCTGGTCAATCCGGCGGCCTATGCCGACCACCGTATCCACGACAGCTACCGCTGGCTGCGGGCCAACAATCCGCTTGGCATCGCCCGGCCCGAAACGTTCGATCCGTTCTGGGTGGTGACCAAGCACGCGCATATCCAAGCCGTCAGCCGCCAGAACGAGCTGTTCCACAATGCCGACCGCCCGACCACGCTGACCAGCCAGGCGGTGGAGAGACGCGTCCGCAAGATCACCGGCGGGCCAAACCTGGTGCGTTCGCTGGTGCAGATGGACGCGCCCGATCATCCGAAATACCGGGCGCTGACGCAGGGCTGGTTCATGCCCGCCAATCTCGGCAAGTTCGAGGGCCGCGTGCGTGAGATCGCGCGCGCCACGGTGCAGCGTATGCTCGACAGGAACGGCGCCTGCGATTTCGTCGAGGATGTCGCGCTGGGCTATCCGCTGCACGTCATCATGGAAATTCTCGGCGTGCCCGAACAGGACGAGCCGCGCATGCTCAAGCTGACGCAGGAGCTGTTCGGTCCGCAGGATCCCGATACGGCGCGGATCCGGGAGCAGCTCACCGCGGAACAGTTCTCCGCGATGATGCAGGCGGTAGTGGCCGATTTCGGCGCTTATTTTCGCGGCATCACCGAGGACCGCCGCCGCCATCCGCGCGACGATCTCGCCACCGTCATTGCGAATGCGAAAATCGGCGGCGCCTACATGCCGGATCACGATGCGACCAGCTACTACATGATCGTGGCCACCGCCGGCCACGACACCACGTCGTCCTCGACCGCCGGCGCGATCTGGGCGCTGGCGGAAGACCCGGCCCAGTTCGAGAAGGTCAAGGCCAATCCGGACCTGATCCCAAGTCTGGTCGACGAAGCAATCCGCTGGATGACGCCGGTCAAGCATTTCATGCGCTCGGCTACGTCAGACACCGAACTCGGCACGCGCAGAATCGCAAAGGGCGACTGGCTGATGCTGTGCTACGCGTCCGGCAACCGCGACGAGGACGTCTTCGAGGAGCCGTATGCGTTCCGCTGCGACCGCAAGCCGAACCGCCACGTCGCGTTCGGCTACGGCGCGCACCTCTGCCTCGGGCAGTATCTCGCGAAACTCGAAATGCGCATCCTGTTCGAGGAACTGCTGCCGCGGCTGAAGTCGATCACGCTCGACGGCGAAGTGAAAATGACGCAGGCCTATTTCGTCAACGGCCCGAAGAAACTGCCGATCAGGTTCGAGGTGAATTGAAAATGCGTAGGATGGGTAGAGCGCAGCGAAACCCATCAGATCCTTGCGCTGCGGCTTCGCTGCGCTCTACCCATCCTACAAGATTCTACCCCAGCATCTTCCGTAACTCCGCCTTCGCCACCTTCTCCAGCGTCGAGCGCGGCATGTCGTCGATGAAATGAATTTCGCGCGGCACCTTGAAGTCCGCCAGCGCTGTCCGGCAGGCGGCCATCACCGTGTCGTGCAGGTCGGCCGGTGCGCCTTCGACGCCGGCATGCGGGATGATGAAGGCGACAGGCACTTCATCGAGCATGGCATGCTTCTTCGCCACCACGGCTGCTTCGCGCACGCCCGGCACCACCGCGATCACCTGTTCGATCTCGGAGGCCGCGACGTTTTCGCCGCCGACCTTTAGCATGTCCTTGGTGCGGTCGCCGAACCGGATAAAACCGTTTTCCAGCAGCGTGACGCGGTCGCCGGTGATGAAATAGCCGTGCTCGTCAAAGCTCTCGCGCGTCGCCTTTTCGTTGTGGAGATATTCTGCAAACAGCGACAGGCCGGGAATGCCCTTGATCAGGAGATTGCCGGTGTCGCCGACTTCCGTCGGCGCGCCGTCGTCCTCGACGATCCGGATCTGATATTCCGACGCGGCGCGACCGATCGACATCGGCGTGTTGGGTTGGTCGACCTCGCCGATGATGCCGTGGGTGATGGTCTCGGTCATGCCCCACCAGCCGATCATCTTGACGCCGAAGGCGGCAAAGGGCGGCGGCTCGGATATCGCGGTGCCCCAGAGGCGGAACGTGTGGTTTTTCGGGATCTCGCGTTCCAGCAGCGCTTTCATGCAGAACGGAATCGTCGAGGTCCACGTGCAGTTGTGCTCCAGCGCGACATTCCAGAACCGGCTGGCGGAAAACCGCGGCTGGATCACGCAGGAAGCACCCACCCACAGCGACGCCAGCATCGAATAGGCCAGCGCGTTGGTGTGAAACAGCGGCAGGTAGGTCTGGTGCACGTCACTGGCGTGCAGGTCCTCATGCGCGGCGTTGATTCTGGCGCCCCACAGCGCATTGGCATGCGTCCACAGCACCGCCTTCGGCCGCGACGTGGTGCCCGAGGTGTATTGCACGCTGCATGGCGCGAATGGATCGGTGGCGCGGCGCGGCCGGTCGGCGCTGTCGGCGAACAGCGATTCAAAGCTGTCGCCACGCGGCGTGCTTTGCGCAGGCTTGGCTCCGGCGTCGTGCGAGATTACCGCGATCCAGCGCAGGTCCCGGCAGTTGGCCGAAATCAGTTCGGCGTAGGCGGGTTGGGTGATGGCGGCGACCGCGCCGCAATGGCCGGCGAAATATTCGATCTCCGCCGCCGCCGAGCGGGTGTTGGTGGTGACCGCGATCGCGCCGAGCTCGACGCAGGCAAACCAGGCCAGCACGGCCTCGATGCAGTTGTCGAGATGGATCAGCACATATTCGCCGGGCTTGATGCCGCGTTTGGCGAGGCCGGCGGAGAGCTGGCCGACGCGCTCGTGAAATTCGCCGTAGGACCATTTCCGTACCGGGCCTTCGAACGGCGCCCAGATCAGGAACGGATGATTGCGGCGGCTCTCGGCGCGCATCCGCAGCAGCCACGGAACGTCGAGACCTGCGAAGGGGCTGACGATGCCCGGCGCTGCCTGTGAATTGGTCATGTATCCTCCCGTGCAGCTTTATCGGCCGCTTTGATTTTGCTTGGGAGTAGTTCTGCCATCGGAAGGGGCGATGGGCAAATAGGGAGTTCTTCTCTCCGTCATGCCCGGGCATAGCCGTCCGGAAGGACGGGGTCGCTATCGCTCGCCTATGTCCCGGGCATCCACGGTTTGCTTCGCTGCGGTGACAAAGACGTGGATGGCCGGGACAAGCCCGCCATGACGAGCAGGCGAGTGCGTTACTTCGTTCCATCCTCATACGACGAAATCTCGATCAAGCTCCCATCCGGATCCCGGCAATAGACCGAGCGCAGCGTGCCGCGGGCGCCTTGCTTGGCCACCGGGCCTTCCTCGATCGCCACTCCATTCGCCTTCAGGTGCGCCACCACTTCGTCCGGCGTGCTCGCCGTCAGGAAGCAGAGATCGTCGCTACCTGCGGCGATGTGATCCGCGGTGAACCACTCGACCGTGTCGGCCTCGCGCGGTCGCACGTTGATCTTCTGGTTCCCGAACACCAGCGAGGTCCGCGGGGTCTTGCCCGGGCCGGGATCGAACACCTTCACCTCCATGCCGAGGATTTTTCGATACCACTCGGTGGAACGCGCCTCGTCGGCGACGTTGATGACAATATGATCGAGTGCGTTAACTCTGACAGGCATGTCTTATCCTTTGGTCGCGGTCCAAAGCGGCGGCGCGGACTGGCTGCATCGGGGTTTGTTTGTTACAACGCGGGCGGCATTCGGTCCAATATTGGCCGAAGCCGAATAGAAACGGATCGGGCTTGAACCCGCGCTCCAAGGGAGAAATTTTAATGATTTCACGCCGTACCGCGATTTGTCTGGCCGTCATGGGTCTTTCCGCTGCCACGTCGATGGGCAGCGCCTCGGCTGCGGACTATCCGACCCGGCCGGTCAAATGGGTCGTCGGCTATCCGCCGGGCGGCGCGACCGACATTATCGCGCGGCTGATC
Source organism: uncultured Bradyrhizobium sp. (assembly GCA_902826195.1). Taxonomy (GTDB): domain Bacteria; phylum Pseudomonadota; class Alphaproteobacteria; order Rhizobiales; family Xanthobacteraceae; genus Bradyrhizobium. The sequence continues at coordinate 31,153 of CADEDX010000002.1, forward strand.
GGCCAGCGCCTATCGGAGCGGCTCGGCCAGCAATTCGTGATCGAGAATAAGCCCGGCGCCGGCAATAACATCGCCACCGAATCCGTCATCAACGCGGATCCGGACGGTTACACCGTGCTGCTGGTCAACCCCGCGAACTACATCAATGCCTCGCTCTACGCCAACCTGAAATTCAATGTCGTTCGCGACATCGCACCGGTCGCGGCGTTCAACCGCGTGCCGAACGTGATGACGGTCAACAAGGACGTGCCGGTCAAGACGGTCGCCGAGTTCATCGCCTATGTGAAGGCCAACCCCGGCAAGGTGAACCTCGCTTCGTCGGGCAACGGCACCTCGGTGCATCTGTCCGGCGAAATGTTCATGGCGATGTCGGGCGCCAAGATGCAGCACGTGCCCTATCGCGGCGCGGCACCCGCGATCACCGATCTGCTCGGCGGCCAGGTCCAGGTGATCTTCGACAACATGCCCTCCATCATCCAGCATGTCCGCGCTGGTTCGGCGCGGGCGTTGGCGGTTACCAGTACGACGAAATCGTCGCTGTTACCTGACGTGCCGGTGCTTGCCGATACCATTCCGGGCTACGAGGCGAGCGCGCTGTTCGGCATGGGCGTCCCGAAGAATACCCCGAAGGAAATCATCGCCAAGCTGAACAAGGAGATCAACGAGGTGCTCGCGGAGCCCGCGATCAAGGCCAAGCTGATCGACCTCGGCGGCGAGCCGCTGATCGGCACCCCGGAAGCCTTCGGTGCCATGATTGCGGCGGAAACCGACAAGTGGAAGAAGGTGATCGAGGAAGCTAAGCTCGAAAAGGTACAGTGATCTAGCTCACAGGAACATTGGACCGATCGTGGTGTTTTAACGGGCAGTGGCGACGCGGTTCTTGTGTCACGTGAAGGAGATCGAAGATGCGCAATGCAATGTTGGCGATATTGGCCCTCTCGGCGGCCACCGTCGCTTCGGTGGCGGGCAGTTCGCCCGCCGCGGCCTATGACTACCCTTACTGCCTGCAGGGCCGAGGAATCGGCATCCCCGGTGAGTGCTCGTACGCCAGCTATGAGCAGTGCATGGCGTCAGCGTCCGGCCGCGCGCTGTCCTGCAACGTCAATCCGCGCGTAGCCTTTGGACAGCAGCAGCCGCAGCGGCGGATGCGGGTCTACCGCGACTATTGATCGTCGCACGGATCGCTCTCGGGATGGCCGGACCGCTGCGCAAGGTTTGCGCAAAACGGTTCGGCCATTCGTCATCTTAAATCGCGATGACTCAATGAAGGGCCGGCTTGACGGCTTTTCATTTGCGCGTATACTAAACTTCATGGTTAAGTATCAGGAAGAAATGCTGGACCGCACCTTTGCGGCCTTGTCCGATCCGACCCGGCGCGCGCTGCTGGCGCGGCTCGGCAGCCGCGACAGCCTGTCTGTCAGCGAACTGGCGCAGCCCTTTTCCATATCGTTGCCCGCGATCATGAAGCATCTCGATGTGCTGTCGGACGCCGGACTGATCGCGCGCGAAAAGACCGGCCGCACGGTAGCGTGCCGGCTGACCGCCCAGCCGATGGAGCAGGCGATGGCGTGGCTCAACCGCTACCAGCGCTTCTGGTCCGACGCGCTCGATCGCCTTGCCGCTTTTGTAGAGGAAGACCCATGGCCGCCCAGACAAGCACAGCCAACTCCAGCATCCGCGCTACCGATTCCCTCGCGCGCCCCAGCCTCACGCTCTCGCGTCGGTTCGGCGCGCCGCCCGAAAAAGTCTACGCCGCGTGGGCCGACCCGCAAAAGCTAGTGCAATGGTTCGGCCCCGGCGAGGTCGAGGAAGGCTCGGTCAAGGCCGACATCGATCTGCGTGTCGGCGGCCGCTACCGCATCAGTTTCAAGGCCAAAGGTACCTATAACGAGGTCGGCGGCGTCTATCGCGATGTCGTTCCGAACCGGCGGCTGGTGTTCAGCTGGGCATGGCATTCCACGCCGGAGCGGGTATCGCTGGTGACGATTTCAACGCAGCCGGAAGGCAGCGGCACGCTGCTGACTTTCCTGCACGAACAGTTCGCCGACGAGACCGCGCGTGACAATCATCTGCGGGGATGGTCGGAGTTTTTGGGCAAACTCGAAAGCTATCTAACCTGAACAGCGGAGCTGTTCATGCGGGCGGTGCGGCACCGTGACCAATGCGCGCCGGTGCCAGTTCAGGCATGCTGCCGCAATAGCTAGCCGTCATTGTTCGCAATCGCGCCGAAAAAACAGGAGGAAAGCCCGATGTCCTACGTTGATGGCTTCATCGTGGCCGTGCCGAAGAAGAACCTCGATGCCTACGTCCGTCTCTCGAGGAAGTGCGGCAAGGTGTGGCGCGAATACGGCGCTCTGGATTATCGCGAATGGGTCGCCGACGACGTCAAGGTCGGCAAGCTCACCTCGTTCCCGCGCAGCGTCAAGCTGAAGCCGGGCGAGATTGTCGTGATCGCCTGGATCACCTACAAGTCGCGTGCGCAGCGCGACAAGATCAACGCCAAGGTGATGGCCGACCCGCGGCTGAAGGAGATGACCGAGGGGAAGCCAACTTTCGACGGCAAGCGGCTGATCTATGGCGGGTTTGAAAGTCTGGTGAAAGTATAGGCAACACCGCGTCTCTCTGTCGCGGCGCGTCGAAAGCTGGGGCTTAATCCCGGCTGTCCGCGGCCTTGTGATATAACTGTCAAAGAAGCCATCTAGGACATCCGGTATCGCATCACGCGGATACCGGATTGAAATGGCCGAAATCGAAGTTCGGGGCCTTCGCAAGGCCTTCGACGGCACCGAGGTATTGAAGGGCGTCGATCTCACGATCGAGAACGGGGAGTTTATCTCCCTGGTCGGTCCTTCCGGTTGCGGCAAGTCCACGCTGCTTCGTGTCATTGCCGGTCTTGAGCCGCAATCGTCAGGCGAGATCCGGATCGACGGTATCAGCGCCGATGGCGTCAGGTCGAGCGCGCGCAATCTGGCGATGGTGTTCCAGTCCTACGCGCTCTACCCGCATCTTAGCGTATTCGACAACATCGCGGTGCCGCTGCGGATGAAGCGCCTGTCGGCGCTGGCGCGGTTGCCGATTCTCGGCCGGCTGATGCCGGGCCGCCAGCGCACCGAGCGCGGCATCCGCGCGGAAGTCGAGCGCGTCGCCGACCAGCTCGAGATTTCGCCGCTCTTGAAGCGCAAGCCCGGACAATTGTCCGGCGGCCAGCGCCAGCGCGTCGCGGTCGGCCGCGCCATCGTGCGCCAGCCCCGCGCGTTCCTGTTCGATGAGCCGCTGTCGAACCTCGACGCCAAACTGCGCGTGCATATGCGCGCCGAGATCGCGCAACTGCACCGTCAACTCAAAACCACGTTCATCTACGTCACCCATGACCAGGCCGAGGCCATGACCATGTCGGGGCGGATCGCCGTGATGATCGGTGGCGAGCTGATCCAGGTTGGTACGCCATCGGCCATCTATGAAGACCCGCGCGACATTCGCGTCGCAGAATTCATCGGCACGCCGAAGATCAACGCGTTTCCCGGCCGCATCCGCGGCGACGGCCGGCTGGAAGTGCTTGGGCACGTCCTTCATGCGGCGACACCGGCGCCGGCGGGAGAGTGTCGCGTGTGCGTTCGGCCGGAGCGGATTGATCTGACCGGGTCCGGTGTTTTTTCGGGCACGGTCGTGCATCTGGAAAATCTAGGCTCGGAAGCCTTCGTCCATGTCGCAAGTGAAGGCATGAGCGCACCGGTGGTGGCGCGGGTCAACGATCCCAGCCTCTTGCCGACGATCGGGGCCTCGGTCGGATATGGCTTTGTGCCTGATGCGGTTCGCGCCTTCGACGGCGACGGCAAGCGCATCGCGACCGAGATTGCCTCGCGCGTCGAGCGGCCGCGGGGGATGGCCGTTGTCTGACGCCGTCGCCACGCTGCAAGCGGTGCCCGCAACGGCGCGAAATCGCGTGCCGGTGTTTGCCGGATCCCGCCCGGCCGCGCGATCCGCCTACGCATTGGTCGCGCCGGCTTTCATTCTGATGCTGATGATGCTGATCGGTCCGCTCGCCGGCGTGATTGCGCTGTCCTTCACGGACTACCAGCTCGGTGCGCCGTCTTTCGCCTGGATCGGCCTGTCGAACTACCACGAGATGTTCGCCGACCGGGTATTCTGGATATCGCTGAAGAACACGTTGACCTACGTCGCCATCGTGGTGCCGGGCGCGGTGGCGCTCGGGCTCGGCACGGCGCTGCTGATCCAGAGCGGCGCCGGCCTGCGCAGCCTCTATCGCACGATCTATTTCCTGCCCGTGATGGCGACGCTGATCGCGATGGCGATCGTCTGGGAGTTCATGCTGCACCCGCAGTTCGGCCTGGTGAACGGGGTGTTGCGCGCCGCCGGCCTGCAAGGACATAGCTGGCTGCAGGAGCGCGGCACCGCGCTCTATTCGCTGTGTGCGATCGGCGTCTGGCAGGCCACCGGCTTCAACATGGTGCTGTTCCTCGCCGGCCTCGTCTCGATTCCGAAACACCTTTACGACGCTGCCGAGATCGATGGCGCCGAAAGCGCGTGGTCGCGCTTTTGTCTCGTGACATGGCCGCTGCCCGGGCCGGTGACGCTGTTCGTGGTGACGATCTCGGCGATCCGTTCCTTCCAGGTGTTCGATACCGTGCAGGTCCTGACCAAGGGCGGTCCGTCGAAATCGTCGGAAGTGCTGATCTACACGATGTACGCCGAGGGGTTCGAGTTCTTCCGCTCCGGCTATGGCGCCGCGCTCACCGTCGTGTTCCTGGCCTTCGTGCTGCTGTTGACGCTCGTCAAATCCGCGCTGGGCAACCGCGAAGTGCACTACGCATGACGACGCGGATTCACACATACCTCTGGCCGGCGACGCGGCATATCCTGCTGCTGGCAGGCGCGCTTGTCATGCTGACGCCGTTCATCTGGATGCTGTCGACCGCATCAAAGCCGCAGACCGAAATCTTTTCCTCCGAACTGCATCTCATTCCGCACCATTTCGCGCTCTGGGACAATCTTCGGACTGCCTTCGCCAAGGCAAATCTGTGGCGCTATCTGCTCAACGGGCTGATCGTCACGATTTCGATCTTCGGCCTCCAGGTGCTGGTGGCCCTGCCGGCGGCCTATGCGCTCGCCAAGCTGCGCTTCCTCGGCCGTGATGTGCTGTTCGCGCTCGTCGTGTTCTGCATCCTGATCCCGCCGCAGGCGACCGCGATTCCGGTATTTTTGCTGCTGCACAAGCTCGGCGTGCTCGACACTTACGCGGCGCTGGTGCTGCCGTTCACGATCTCGGTGTTCGGCATCTTCCTGATGCGCCAGTTCTTCAAGACGGTGCCCGATGATTTGATCGACGCGGCGCGGATGGACGGGATTTCCGAGTTCGGCATCGTCTGGCGCGTGATGCTGCCGACGGCGATTCCGGCGGTGACCGCGTTCGGCATCTTCTCGGTGGTGGCGCACTGGAACGACTATTTCTGGCCGCTGATCGTGCTGAACAGCGAGCATCTGCAGACGCCGCCGCTGGCGGTCGCGCAATTCCGCAACAACGAGGCCGGCACCAATTACGGGCCGCTGATGGCCGCTGCCATCGTCATCATCGCGCCGCTGGTCGTCGCGTTCCTGTTCGCCCAGCGCCGCTTCATCGAGGGCATCACGCTGACCGGCATCAAGTAGTTCCTATTTTCGTTAACCGCAGGAGACGTCAATGTTAAGAGCATGGATTGCCGCTACCGCCCTTTCGCTCGTCGCAGGCCTTGCGCATGCCGACACCGAAGTCGTTGTGCAATATCCCTATCCCGAACTGTTCGAGGGCACCCACAAACGCATCATCGAGGAGTTCGCCAAGGTTCGTCCGGACATCAAGGTCACGATGCGCGCGCCCTACGATTCCTACGAGGAAGGCACCCAGAAGGTGCTGCGCGAGGCGGTGACCAACCAGACGCCCGACGTGACGTTCCAGGGCCTCAACCGCGTCCGCGTGCTGGTCGACAAGAACATCCCGGCCGAACTCGACGGCTATATCGCGGCCGAAAAGGATTTCGACAAGCAGGGCTTTCATCAGGCGATGTACGACATCGGCACCGCGAGCGGCAAGGTCTACGCGCTGCCGTTCGCGATCTCGCTGCCGATCGTTTATGTCAACGTCGACCTGGCGAAGAAGGCGGGCGCCGATCCGGCCAACCTGCCGCAGACCTGGGACGGGCTGATCGATCTCGCAAAGAAGATCAAGGCGCTCGGCCCCGACATCAACGGCATCACCTACGCCTGGGACATAACCGGCAACTGGCTGTGGCAGGCGCCGGTGTTTTCGCGCGGCGGCACCATGCTGAACGCCGACGAGACCAAGGTGGCGTTCAACGGGCCGGAGGGACAGTTCGCGATCCGGACGCTGGCGCGCCTGGTCACCGAGGGCGGCATGCCGAACCTCGACCAGCCGTCGATGCGCGCGACGTTTGCGGCCGGCAAGACCGGCATTCACATCACCTCGACCTCCGACCTCAACAAGACCACCCAGATGATCGGCGGCAAGTTCGAGCTGAAGACCCATACCTTTCCCGATGTGGTGTCGCCGAACGGCCGCCTGCCGGCCGGCGGCAACGTCGTGCTGATCCTCGCCAAGGACAAGGCCAAGCGTGACGCGGCCTGGGAGGTGGTGAAATTCTGGACCGGTGCGAAGGGCGCGGCCATCATGGCGGAAACCACCGGCTATATGCCGCCGAACAAGGTCGCCAACGACGTCTACCTGAAGGATTTTTACGTCAAGAATCCGAATAACTTCACCGCGGTCAGCCAGCTCGCGCTGCTGACCAAATGGTACGCGTTCCCCGGCGACAACGGCCTCAAGATCACCGACGTGATCAAGGATCACCTCAACTCCATCGTGACCGGCGCCCGCGCCAAGGAGCCGGAAGCGGTTCTCGCCGACATGACGGCCGACGTGCAGAAGCTGCTGCCCAAGACGGTCGGTTCGTCGCGCTGACGGCAACGGCCTGACACTCGACGACCGCTGCAGCGTCGCGCCGCAGCGGTCGTCACAGCATCACATCGGAGGCGGCCATGAAGCTCGTCCATATGAGCGATATCCATCTCACCGCGCCCGGCAAGACCATCGGCGGGCGCGATCCCCGGCTCAATTTCGAGCGGGCGCTGACCGATATCCTCAAATGCCACCACGACGCCGAGCTTCTGGTCATCACCGGCGACCTCTCCGACTGGGGCGACCGCGACGACTATGAATGGCTCAAGGCGCGGCTCGATTCGTTTCCCGTGCCGGTGCGGCTGTGCATCGGCAATCACGACCGGCGCGCGAACTTCCTGAGCGTCTTCCCGGACCATGCCGGGCCAGGCGGCTTTGCCCACGGCGCGCAGGACACCGCGGCCGGCCGCTGCCTGTTTCTCGACACGGTCGAACCCGAAACCCACGCCGGCCGTTTCTGCGACGCGCGGCAGCAATGGCTGGAGGCGCGGCTGTCCGAACATCCCGGGCCGTTTCTCCTGTTCATGCACCACAATCCGATGCCGACTCATCTCGAACCGATGGACCGGATCCGGCTGCTCGATGATGCTGCCTTCCGCAGCATCGTCGGCCGTCATCGTACCAGGATCCGTCATATCTTTTTCGGCCATTGCCATCTGCCGCTGACCGGCTCCGTGGCCGGCGTTCCGGCCTCGTCGCTGCGCGGCACCAACCACGCGAGTTTTCCGGTGTTCGCCGAGAAGGAGCTATTGAGCGTCTCCGATCTGCCGGAAGCCTATGGCGTCGTATTCCTCGGTGAAGACTACGTCACCGTTCACATGGTCGAGTTCGGCTATGCCGGCCCGATCCGCATCGAAGGCTCGACCGATTACAAGGCGTGGGACCGGGAGACCATGGCGCGATGAAGTTCGTCATCCTCACCGACACCCACTTCGTCCCGCGCGGCAGCAAGATCTACGGTCTCGATCCCGCTGAGCGGCTGACTGCAGCCGTCGACCGGATCAACCGCGACCATACCGATATTGCCTTCGTCATCGTCACCGGTGATCTCGCGCATTGGGGAGAAGACGGAGCTTACGAAAATCTCGCCTCGGTTCTCTTCCGCTTGAATGCGCCGACGATCCTGCTGATGGGCAACCACGACAAGCGCGATCCGTTCGGCCGCCATTTCCCGGGCGTCGGGCGCGACCCCTCCGGCTTCGTGCAAGCCGTGCATTCGTTCGACGCGGCGACCGTCGTCACGCTCGACACGCTGAACGAGGCCGCCCCCGATCACGCCGGGCTGCTGTGCGAGGCACGGCTGGCCTTCCTCGAACACGCGCTGGCCTCGGCGCCTGGTGATCGCCCGCTGCTGGTGTTCCAGCACCACCCGCCGTTCGATACCGGGCTGCGCTACATGGACGGCATCAAGCTCGCTAATCCTGAGGCCGAATGGGACGTGATCGCGCGCACGCGCAAGCCGGACTATCTGTTCATGGGCCATCTGCACCGGCCGATCTCCGGCCTCTGGCGCGGCATTCCCTTTCACATCCAGCGCGCGCTGGCGCATCAGGTCGCGTTCGATTTCAAGACTGCCGATCACATTCCCGGATCGCATGAACAGCCGGACTATTCGCACGTGACGGTCAGTGCCGGGCGGGTCGTGATCCATCAGTGCTCGTTCCTCTACGACGGCCCGCTGTTCTCGCTGCAGGACCGCGCCGCACTGGAATGGATCGGCCGGTAGCGCCAGGTACGGCGCGGCGACGGCGCATCGCGGTGCGCGGTGGGTTGACACCGGCCGTGCCGCCGCGAGATTGTCGCGCGCATGCGCATTACCCTGATCCACGCCCTGAAACATTCGATTGTGCCGATCGAAACCTCCTTCGCCAGACTTTGGCCGCACGCCCGCCTGATGAACCTGGTCGACGACAGCCTGTCGGCCGATCTCGCCCGCGACGGCAAGCTGACCGACGCCATGACCGAGCGTTTCCTCCAGCTCGGCCGCTACGCGGCCGGCACCGGGGCGGATGCGATCCTGTTCACCTGTTCGGCCTTCGGCCCCTGCATCGAGGCGGTCGCGCGCGCCCACGCGCCGATGCCGGTGCTCAAGCCCAATGAGGCGATGATCGAGCAGGCCGCCGCCCGCGGCGGCAAGATCGGCCTGCTGTCGACCTTCGCCCCGACGCTGGCCTCGATGCCACCGGAGTTTCCGCCTGATATCGAATTGGTGCCGAAGCTGGCGGAAGGCGCGATGGCCGCGCTCGACCGCGGCGATCGCGCCACCCACGACCGCCTGGTGGTGGAGGCATCAAAAGATTTGCGCGGCTGCGATCTGATCGCGCTCGCCCAGTACAGCCTGGCGCCGGCGGCGGACGCGGTCGCCGCGGCAACCGGACGGCCGATCCTCACCACGCCAGACAGCGCAGTGCAGAAGCTGATGAAGCTGCTGGGGATCGGGGAAGGCTAGCGCGACCGCAAACGACGTACGACGCGCTTCGATAATCTCTGAGCCTGCTTATGGCCGGTATTTTCGGCGTTCGTTCAAAGCCGAGAAGATGGCCGCGACAGGGCTTAGACGGAACAAGTGGCTTAGCCGCCTTCCGGGATGAGTGGCCAGGCAGAGGTGAAACGTGCGCCGGCGATATCGCCGGCCTCGACCCGGATCGTACGTTTCGGGTCTGCGGCAAACGCAAATCGGAAATTCGGATTCTCCGAGATCGAAATGCCGCCATCGACGGAAAACACCAGTTCGTCACCTTGATAAACCGTAAATCGATCGATGTAACGCGCTGGCGCATAGTCGTGTGTAGCTTCGTCCATCTGCATTCCGGTAAAATTTGGATGGCGGATCATCACCTCTGCCTCACGCCGGCCGCGCACCAGGCTTGGAAGCAATCTGAATTTAAGTTGGCCCAGTGAAGACGCCAATTCGTCGACTGTTTTGGATGCTGGCGCCGAACAACCACCAGCAGCGTAAACGTACCGTTTGGATTCTGTAAGGCTGCCGTCGCTCAATTCCGCGACCAGATGAACGTAGGTATTGGCGTTCAGACGAACTCGGGTTGAGATCTGAACAATGCCACTGTTCTGGCCAAGCGTGAACGCTCCCGCAAGCGGCACTGGGTTCTCATTGATAACAAGGCTCATCTTAACGACTCGACGAGAATCTCCGTATGGCTGTCGCACTGACATCGTGATCGGCACCAAAGCTGCATCTTCCGCTTTGAAGGGCGCGTCCAGTGCCACGAATGCCGAGTTCTCCGAAATCTCCCGGTTCTCGAACAGGTCGCGCTTTAGCGAAGGCCAGGAGTCGTCCGCAGGCTCGGAGCGCGCCGTGGCGCTGGCAGATGCCGTGATTGAAACACCAATCGCGATCAAAGCGGCTAGCAAAACCGTCCGTGTCGTCATCGGCCAGCACTCCCTACGAATGCTTCACAGTGTCGCGCCGACAAGTCCGGGTCGTCAACGAAAAATCCAAGGTTGGCAAAGCCATTGCCCTCCTTGACCGGGGGGCTCGGACTCCTATTGGCTGTCTTGTTTCGACTTATCGGCCTTTTTGACCGGCTTCTTTGTCGCTTTCTTCGCGACCGCGGAGGCTTCTTCGGCCGCTCCCCTCATCGCCCGGAGGTAACTATCCGCAGTGTTCTCCGCCGAGTTCTGCAGCCGCTTGGCGGCGGCGGCGCCGAGTTCCATCGTGCTCTTGGCGATCAGCCGGAATTTGTCCCGGCTTTCCTTGTCCTTGGCCTTGGCCGCCTGGGCCATGATGCGGTCGCGCCGCTTCTTGACCGCGGCCATCAGGGTCTTGTTCTGCGCTTTTGCAATTTGCCGGATGATAACGTCGAGATCGGCTTCAGCCATAATGGATCACTCTCACCGCACCGTGCCATCCGTTCGGTGCGGGGATCATCGGCGCGTCATGTTGGAAAGACAAATGCCATTGTGTCGCCACGGCGCGGTCATTTCAAGCGCCATTCTCGACTAAGGTTAGCGCCGCCAACCATGCGCGGATGAAGAGGGCCGGCAAAGCCCGGTCCATCGCGAACAAGCTGTCTCTTTGCCCTGGCGGCATATTCATAAATCGAGGTCCGCGAGCGCGGCTTGACCGGCGTCGCCTATCCGGCGCATTGCGGACTCAAGCCGGACATCCCCTGAGTCCGAAAAGGGCCGATCCATCTCGGTTCGCCAAATCTGCTTATGCGGGGCGTTGCAAGCGGTGCCGGGTCGCGGGTCATAAGTCAGGCTTGCTGTTCGTCCGCGGTTCGTTGCCGGCCATTCGATCACCGGCCGCGGACCTCGCTCCCGCGCGCGGGGGCGGATGCCGGCGCCACTTGATCAATCGCGGCGCGCGTCGTGTTACTGAGACGAGGCCGGCGTGGCTGCACCACCGGCGACGTGGTCGGCGTTGCCTGTGCAGCTGACGACGGGGGCCTGGATCGTAATTGAGAGTTTGTTGCTGCGGCCGTCGCGGTGGCGGCTGGTGGCCGCGAACGATGATGGCTGACGGCTGCGTTATGCCGGTCATTTGGGGCAACGCCCGACCCGCGCGCGGCTCGCCATTGCAGAAACTCGCGAAAGAGCGCTGCTTCAGTGGCGTCATTTCCGGTCTTTTGAGTCTCGCCGAGTACAGGTTCACGAGCGGCGGTAACTTCTGCTATGATCGGTGATGCGGGCTTGGGCTCTTCGGAGCCCGCGGCTCGCTCGTCGACAGCTGCACTGAATAATTTCAGCTCGACGACGCTGGCGGCGACGGTCTTCGAAGGATCTTCGTTCGAGGCGGTTTGACCGGACGCCATTGAATCGGGGTTAGCCTCGGCGATGCCGAGCGGCGTAGCGGCATCGACCGCGCTGCTCGGCACTTCAGCCTGCGGCGCGGCGGGATTCGGCGCCGCCTCGTCGACGGCCGGCATCGATGCGGTCGCAACCGTGACTGACTTTTTCGACACAAATTGCGTCGGCCATACCAATCCGCCAAGCACCGCAGCGCACACGGCCAGACCTGCGAAAGCAGCTGTTGGCCGCCATGATGAATCAATCCAGGTGCGTCTTCGGCTCTCAAACTGAGGATTAGCCATGCTATGCCCGGCTCGGCTGAGACCGGTAGGCAATTGGGTCGCCATGTTCTCACTCCTGTTGACGGGTAGGATGAAGCATGTGAATTGCTTCGAGGTGACCAATACAGCCACCGTAACGAAAGCAGCGAGGCCAAGGCCACCGCCGATGCCGGGCAAGACTATGCCGACCTGAATGACCAGGCTTGCAAGGACGACTGTCCCTAACATCGTCTCGATGCATCCGCTCAGCCGCTCACGCGACGACATTCCCAGGAAACATCCGGCAAAATAGGCGTCCGACAGCAGCGCGTCTGTCGGGCTAATCCGACGAATTACAATCAAACCTACCAATGCAATTGCGGAAGCAACAAACGTCTTTTCGGCCAAATCGCTGGCGGCAACGCGCTGTCGCCGCAGCACCAGCAAACTCACCATCGTTCCTGTCAGGCAGGCAGCGATAATACGGGCGAGCGAGCCAAGATTAAAATCAGTTAGACCCGCACGCGCGGTATGAAAGAGTCCGTCGTCCGCGCCACTTAGAGTAGCCAGCTGGACGAAGAACACGCAAGCGACTGTCGCTATAGCCCCTGATCTTCCGCCATAGCCATCGGTAAACCGGCGGCCTGACCGGACGTCGAAGACTGCAACAGCGCTAAACGCGAGGCCGCAAACAATCGATAGTGAGATGAACAATCCCTCGGCCAATACAATCGGATGATCTGATCCAATGCCGCTCGGCCAAACGACCGACGTCATTCCTCCAAAGGCACCGCCATAGACGGCCGGGACGACTTCGCGCGTCAACGGCATTTTTGACCGGGAGATCAGGAGCAGTGCTCCTAACAGCGTCGTCACCAATGCAGACGCTATCTCCGGGAAAACCCCGAAAGCACTGAGATGAAGCGTTGCCAAGCAACCGAGAAAAGCGCCGGCAAAGGCGGCAGGCGCGGCCCATTTTGAAGCGGCGCTCATGGAGGGATCGACTGCGGGGACCGCCAGCTCTAGTCGCACTCCCTCAGATGAAACCACCGGAAGGCCACGTGGAGCGCTTGATTCAACTGGGCGGATCAGCTGAACTTTATCGGTAACGGCTGCTGCGTCCGTACTCATGTATAAATGGCCTTAAACGCGTCACAACAATCACACCAACGTCAGAATAATCACGGCGGCGACTACGATGCCGTGCGAGCCCAAACGGATCAAAAGCGGCTTGGGCGTCCGACATCGCTATCCCAATAGGCAATTCGCAACGCGAACCTTTCACGACAACACGTCGCCATCAATCGAAAGCCGATGGAAAACCGCACGAAAAATTGCTATGCGCCATAACCGCAACACCGCCTCACGACAATCCAGAATATCCAGCGGCACCTCGCGCAACCGCTCTAACTGATCAAGCGCTCTGCAGAGCCCTAATTTAGGGTGGATCACAACGATGGTTCGGTGTTGCGCTTAACCCATGCCGTGCTCTCAATCGTTATGGGGTCAATGACTGACCACCACTTCTCTCTCGCGACAGACGTTAAGA
>CADEDX010000003.1 GCA_902826195.1 uncultured Bradyrhizobium sp.
GCTCCCGTGTTGGTGAGCAGGACCGTAACTGACAGTTACACGGGCCGTCAAGAGAAAAGTAACTGTCAGTTACATTATCTGTTAGCGAAAGCCAGCACCGCCCCGATCAGGCCGGCGATTCCTGCGCCGATTAGGGCACCCACGCCACCGCCCATGAAGCCGCCGATAACGGCGAGAATCAAGGCCAGCGGCCACACAACAAGGGCTCCGAGTGCTGCAACAATCGCGAGGGCAATGCCCGCGATAATCACCCCTATCGCAAGTGTAGGAGGTCCCCACACATTGATGGATAGAGACGCATAAATCGCCACAGCAAGTACTGCGATCACGCCAACGAGCGCTACAGTCATCTCCGCGAGATTCGCCCAGAGTTCGCGCCGGCTCACGAAAATTTGTGCCAGACGATTTCGGCAGCGCGCGTGATGTGCACGTTTGAAATCAACGACGCATCCATCCCGACAAGAGTAAACGACTTTGGCTCCGATCCGCGAATGAGACGCTTTACAAAGCGTCTGCCGTCTTCGAGGTCTATGACGGCAAGCCTATTGATCAGCGCAAGCGGGTCATCGCGCCATTCGCAGATCAACAAATCGCCGTCGCTCATAGCTGGCAACATGGAATTGCCTCGCACTATCAGCGCGAATGCATCTTCACTGGCGCCCGGCGGCGGCTCGACGAAATCGAACGGCGCATTTTCCGGAATGACCGTCGCGCCTGCGCCTACGTGCGACACAACAGGCACCCAGGCCCATCTGGGCGCGTTCCGCGCGAAGAGAAGCCATTCTGGAGGCGTCTTGTAAGCTTTGCCGTACTCGGCGGCCCACTTATCGTCATAGGGGCGGCTCCCCCTCTCATGATGTCTGTAGGTATGTGGCGCCCAACAGAAGCGCTCGCAAGCCGCCTCCGCGCTCTTATACCCAGCCATCTCGCGTGCGCGGCGCAGACGCGAGCCCTTCTGCTCGTTGGCACTCATCATAACGCGACGTTACGCATCTGGGCGTAACTTGGGGGCTTGCCAAAAAAGTAACCGCCGGTTACGTTTATATCTCATGAAGACGGTAGATGATATTTTGGCCCTTTGGCCGTCGATGGCTGCGCTTGCCGAAGACATCGGTGAGGATGACGCCACCGTTCGAATGTGGAAATACCGTCGCGCGATACCCGCAAATTACGATGTGCGCATCGTCAATGCCGCGAAAACGCGAAATATTTTTCTGAGTTTCGAAACGTTAGCCCGTATCCGCGCAGGCGAGTCCGCCGATGCCGCCTAGCAATACGCCAATACCCCGCCCCAAGTTTTCCTATGGCGCCGTGACCTAGATGGCCGCGCGCGGGCTGGGGAGCCTTACCAACAATCCGACCGAAGCGAGCCCGCCTTAAACGAAAGGCGGGGACAGCCCACCACGGCCATCCCCGCCCTGATTTGCTTTTCATCCGACCAAGGATTTCAGCAATGAGCACAACGCAGAACGAAGCGCCCAGTTCCAATATAGCCCCGAGCGGTCGTCCGGCAAACCGAGACACGCATCGGGCGACGGCGTGGACGCACGGACCCTGGACGCGCGAGCGCGTCGCGGCCCTCAAGGCGCTCTACGCCGAGGGCCGCACCATGGGCCAGATCAGCCGCGCGCTCGGCGGCTTCACGCGCAACGCGATCATCGGAAAGGTGCATCGTCTCGGCCTGCCGCGCCGGCGCGCCGGCGTCCGGACCGATCTTCTCACGAAACAGCAGCGCGCGCTCGTCCGCCCAGCCGGATGGCGCACAAAACCGCGCGCGCCAAAACCGCCAATTGCGCCGGCAGCGCCGCGCCGATCGCGCGCCACCGCGGTTGCGCCCGCGTTGTTCGAGGGCGCGGCGCGAACGATCGCGACGCGCCGCGACGGCGAGTGCCCTTTCATCGCGGATGCGCCGTCACGGGAGGCCGTCTGCTGCGGCCGCGCCGTGACGCGCGGCGCCTATTGCGCCGATCACGCCGCGCTCTGCTACACGGCGAGCAAGCCGCGCGACGTCCGCGACGCGCGCACTTATGTCCTGGCCCGCCAAGTCACTCGCGATCAATGGGCGGCGCAGCTGTGAGCCTCGTCTCCCGCTTCCTCGTCGCGTTCATCGTCGTCATGGACGCGTGGCAGCGCCTCGCGCACCCGCGCACGGATTGGCTGGCGCGGTGATGTGCTTCGCGGGCTGCCCGGACACGCCGTCAGACGCCGCCGCGTGGCACGCCGCGCGCGGTCGTCCGGTGTTTCCGTGCGACCCGCGCACCAAGGCCCCGCTCGTGCGTGAGGGCTTTCACGCCGCGACGCTGGATCCCGTGCAAATCCGCGAATGGTGGGTGCGCTGGCCGAACGCCATGATCGGCTGTCCGACCAATGAGGTCTCCGGCCTGCACGTCATCGACATCGACCGCAAGGGCGGCGACCCCGACGAAATCCTCGATGAGCTGAGCCGCAAATACGATCTGCCGCAAACGCTGCTCGTCGCCACCGCCGGCGGCGGCTATCACCTGTACTTCCACGCCCATCCCGGCGTGCGGCGCGCCATCCGCGCCATCCACCCCGCCGTGGACACGCTCGGCGAGGGCGGCTTCGTGATCCTGCCGCCCTCGCGCACCGTCGACGGACGCCAATACAGGCTCGTTCACGACGCCGATCCGATCGACATGCCAGACGATCTGCTCGCCGCCTGCATGAGCGGCCAGCGCGAGCGCCCCGCGCTCACCGCGATCGAGGGCGGCGTCGCGCAGCTTCCCTATTACGCTGAGGACCTCGCGCTCTGGCGCTCGCTCGACGAGCCAGGCCGCTGGCACGAATCGCAGCGCTCCCTCGTGGCGCGCTACGTGACGCGCGGCATTGACGCCACCACGATCACCGCCATGGCGCCGGCGTTCCGCCGCGATCCGTACTCGCTCGATCAGACCATTCGCGAGATCGGCCTCAGCGCGCGCGGCGCAGCGACGAAATTCACACCGCCCAAGACCGCCGAACGCCTGCAGCAGGACTTGCTCTCGCTCGACGAGCTCGAGCTGCAGGAGCCGCCCGAATTTCTCGTCGGCGGCCTCATCCCCGAACGCGCGCTCGGCTACATCTACGGCGACAGCAACACGTTCAAGACGTTCGTGGCGCTCGATCTCGCGCTCTCGGTCGCCTATGGGGTTCCGTGGCAGGGCCGGCCCGTCAAGCAGGCCAGCGTCGTCTACATCCTCGGGGAAGGGCAGGGCTCGTTCGCCAAGCGTGTCCGCGTCTGGCGCGCCGCACGCGGCCTCGCGGAGACGCCGGCGCCGTTCTACGCACTGCTGCACCCGGTCTATCTGACCGACCCGCAGGAAGTCCCGCGCCTCGTCGCCGTGGTCGAGGCCAAGGGCGTCGCGCCGGCGCTCGTCGTGCTCGACACCGTCGCCCGTAATTTCGGGCCCGGCGATCCCGACAAGACCCAGGACATGACCCTGTTCGTGAACGCCGCCGACGCCGTGCGCGCCGCGTTCGGCGCGGCCCTCATGGGCGTGCACCACGCCGGCAAGGACGCCGCGCGCGGCGCCCGCAATTCGTCCGTGCTGAAGGCCGCCGCTGACTTCGAGGTCCGCGCCGAGAGCGAGGAGGGGTCCTATTCCGTCACGCTCTCCAACACCAAGGCGAAGGACTGGGAGGCGTTCCCACGCACCCGGCTCACGCTCGACGAATTGGAGATCGCCGACCCGCGCACCGGCGAAATGTTCCGTTCGCTGCATGTGCGGCCCGATGGCGTCGCGGACCTTCCGCCCGCCCCGGACACGTCCGGAAAACGGCAGCGCCTCGGCGCCAACGAACGTCTCGTGCTCGACGTCATCATATCGAAAGGCACGCTCACTTTTGGAGAGATCAAGACCCACGCACGCATCGAAGACAACGGCACGCTTGGCCGAACGCTGAACACGCTCGTCGCGAAAAAACTGGTGAACAAGGACGTTGGGAATCCTCCCTTGTTCACCGCGCGCGAGACAGTTCGGCGCTGGGAAGGAGGGGAAAATGACGACCCATAATCCTGCGAATCCATCGCAAACGCCACTAAACGCCACCAGTGGCGTTTGCGTAAATACCACCAGTGGCGTTTCGGCCCCCGTAAGGGAGGGCCGAAACGCCACTGGTTTGGGGGGCGAAAAAACCTCACCAGTGGCGTTTGCGAGTGGTTCGCAAAAACCGAGACGGGCACGACCGCGATTGGTGCGCCAACACCACGGCAGGGACGTGCTTCGCTATGTCGGCGAGCGACCGCACACGACCAGGGACGGCCGTGAAATCTTGCTCACGATTTGGGAGCGGCCGTGTCTGGTTTGCGGTGAGCGGATCGAAGTCACGGGCAATGACGGTCCGCTGGCGATCAACCTGGAGCGGGCGTCGAAGCGATGCCGGCGATGCATCGACACGGCGCGGAGTGCGCCATGAACCGCTCCGAGGACGCCTTGCAGAAATCGCTCGTCGCTTGGCTGCGCTTCAACGGCCTGTTCGTGACGCATGTGCCAAACACGGCGCGTCGCAGTCCGCGCGAGGGCAAGCGCTATCGCGACATGGGCATGGTCGCCGGCTATCCCGACCTGATCGTGCACGGGCAGGGCGGCCGCACCGTGCTGATCGAGGTGAAGGCGCCACCCGCGCGCCTGAAATCCGGGGCGCTCTCCAAGGCCAGGCCGCGCCTGAGCGACGACCAGGAAGCGATCCTGCCGCAGCTTGCCGCGCTCGGCATTCCGGTGCTGGTCGCGCGCAGCATCGACGACGTGGAAGCGGCGCTGCGCGGTCTTGGCGTTCCGCTGAGGGACAAGGGGAGGGCGGCGTGATCCGCGCCAAGCCCTCCGCGCCCAGCTTCGCGATTGGCGATCGCTGCCCGGCCTGTCCCGGCTCACGCCTCATCGAGCGCCCCGCCGTGTTCTCGCATCTGCGCCAGGACGAGCCGGTCGCATGGTGCGCGCATTGCCGCGCCGCGTTTCCGATCAAGGGCAGGGAGGCGGGGCGGTGAGCGCGCAAACGTGGCAGGCCGCGACCGACGCCGTGCTGGACGCACACGGTCTGACGCTTGAGCACGTGCGCTCGGCGGGACGTGTCGAGCGTCTCGTCGCCGCGCGGCGCGATCTGATCTTCACGCTGCGGTCGGAGCCGTTTCTCTGGTCGGCGCCGCGCATCGCGCGGTTTCTGCACCGCGACCACACGACCATTCTGTTCCACATGCGCGCCATGGGAATGGAGAAGGGCGTGCAGGGCCGTCGCGGCCCGCCGATGATTTCCAAGGAGCAGGGGGCTGCACGATGAGCTTGAACGCGAAACTGGAGCAGGCGCGTCGTGACGCGGCGTGGGCTGAGCGGAAGGAGTATGGCCGCGTTGATGATGATCTGCCGCGCTGGGCAATAGATCAGCTTCTTAGTTGGGGGGTGATCTCGGCCGATCAGCACACTTTGGCGAAGAGGCTGGATGGGTGGAACGAGTTCTCTCGCGGCGGCATTGCCGCCGGTTTTGGTGATCGCGTCCAAGGCGGCCTGCGCGATTTTCATTCGACGCCACGAGCCAGAAGCGAGGCCGCGTTTAAATACTCAGTCGTTATGTCGTGGATTCATGAGCGAATGAGGGGTCAGGGCGAGCGACGCGTCCTGTGGGCGACTTGGGGATTCCCTCATTACTCGGTTTCAGGGCTGGCGCATGTTTATCACTACGCCGGAGGCAATTCCGACAGGGTTGTCCGAATTTTGCAAAAGGCATGTGGCTTACTCGAAATTCGGATGGCGAACGCGGCCGAAGATATTTTGTTGTGGGGTGCGCTGGGCTCGCTTGACAAAGTGTATGGAAAGGCAGAGCAGGAATCTCAGGGTGCGGGATTGCGCGCGTGATCGTCGTTAAGCTCACGCAAGGCAAGGTGGCGCACGTTTCCGAGGTTGATTATCCACGAGTAGCGGCGCAGCGCTGGTATGCGCGCCGCTCGCAATACACGTGGTACGCGACCGGCAGAAACGGACTCCTGCTGCACAGATATATTTTGCGCGCTCCTAAGGCACTGTTTGTCGACCACATCGACGGCAACGGCCTGAACAATGTCCGCGAAAATTTGCGGCTCGCGACGCCGCATGAGAACAGCGCAAACAAGCGCTTGCGCTACCCGTTAGGGGGCCATGGTTTTCGGGGCGTTTACCCGACGAAGGGGGGCTGGAGGGCCAGTCTTTCCTTCAAGGGCGCGAGAATAAATGGCGGCGTGTTCGATACGCCTGAGGCGGCCGCCAAGGATTATGACCGGATCATGCTGATGCTTTACGGCGACTATGCCGCCACTAACGAAAAGCTCGGCCTGTTTCGTATGAAGACACACGAGGAAGTGCTCCAGCACTGTCTTCGCACCAGAGTTGATTAGCGCGCGTCCGGAGGAAACTCTGCGGCGCGCGTTTTCATTTCAGCGCGCTGTTCGGCGGCGTCCATCCCGATTCCCATTCATCCCTGTGGGCGGGCGGCGCGCTGGAAGCCATAGGAGTAAGTATGATGGCCGAGGCTACGATTGAGATTGGACCGGATGCGGTCATCGTGTGTATGGGCGCCGCGCGCCTTGAGGTGACCGGCGCGCGCGAGGTTGCGTTCCTGAAGCGTCACCTTGCGCAAGCGGCGCTCAATATCGCGCCCGCGATCAGTGAATACGTGCGGCAGGAAGATCAGGCGATTGAGCCTGACCAGAACATTTCGATGGCTCGGCGGCAAGCGCCGCTTGGCGCTTCTGTCCGCGGCTGGTAATGGCTGAACCCGCCCAACTCCACGCCCTCTCTCGCGAGCAAGCAGCGGACATCCGCGCTCGTGAGCTTGCGGCGGCGACCGAGAAGGGCAGGGAAGAGGGCCGTGCTGAATGGAGCGACAAGCTCGCTGACGCCGTGAAGCACGCGAGCGCCGTGGCGCAGAACGCGCACGCGGGCGAGCTGAAGCGCATTGGCGCGGAGACGGTGCAGCGGGAGCGCGCTGCACACGCGCACGGCTTCTGGAAGGCGGCGACGATCCTTGCGGTTACAGGACCGATCTTGGGCGCGCTTGTCGCCATCGCGATCATGGATCGCGTGCAGGCGTCCAGTTTCAACGCTGCTGCGGATTTTGGCCGTGAGCAAGTACTGACTGGCGCGATCGTCTCCGGCTCGCAGCAAGAGCCGCGCGCGCCGGAGAGCGGCTTCACCCACAATCCGATGACGGGGCGCAGGATCGCGCCGCCGGCGGATGCGCCAGAGAGCAGGTAGGCTGAGGTGGCGCGTCCAGGCACGTTCAAGAAAGGCCAGAGCGGCAACCCAGGCGGGCGCCCTAAGGCGCTTATCGCCGTGAAGGAGGCCGCGCAGGCGCACGGAACGGCGGCGATCAAAAAACTCGCTTTCCTCATGGAGAATGGGGACAGCGACGCGGCGAAAATTTCGGCCTGCAAAGAGCTGCTCGACCGCGCATACGGCAAGGCGACGCAGCCGATCGCGGGTGACGACGACATGCCGGCGATCCGCGCCGCGCTGAAGGTGGCCTTTGTCGGCTCTGGCTCAGACCGAGGCTGACGTTCTTCTGCCGGACTATGCGGCGGTGCTTTGGCAGGACTACCGGCATTGCGCGCTATGGGGTGGGCGCGGTGGCGCAAAAAGCTGGAGCATCGCGGACTATCTGCTGATCGACGCGGCCGAGAATGAGCGCCGTGTCGCCGGGTGTCGCGAGATTCAGCGCAACATCAGCGAGAGCGTGAAGCAGGGGCTTGACGACGCGATCACGCGTCTCGGCCTCAGCGATTATTTCGAAAGCACGCAAGACCGCATTTACGGGCTGCGCAATAATTCGCTGTTCACGTTCATGGGTCTTTGGCGCAATCCGCAGGGGATCAAGTCGCTGGAAGGCTACGATCGCTGCTGGATTGAAGAAGCCTCGCGCGCCAGTCAGCGCAGCATCGACATTCTTGTTCCGACGCTGCGCAAGGACGGCAGCAAACTCTTGTGGAGCTGGAATCCTGAGTACGATTTCGATCCGGTCGATCGGATGTTCCGTGGCCCGAGCGGCCCGCCGCCGCGCAGCATTGTTCGTCGCGTGGGCTGGCAGGACAATCCGTGGTTTCCGGAAGAGCTGCGCCTCGCGATGGAGGCGATGTACGCCACCGATCCGGACAAGGCCGACCACATCTACGGCGGGGAATACGTTAAGGCGGTTGAGGGCGCCTATTACGCTTCTGCGCTGCGCGCCGCGCGCGTGGATGGACGTTTCGCGGCGCTATCGCTCGATCCGAACATGAGCGTGCGTGCATTTTGGGATCTGGGCCATACGGACGCCACGGCGGTCTGGGTCGCGCAATTTGTCGGCGCTCGCATTTTGGTGCTTGATTATTGCGAGGGTGTCGGGCAGCCGCCGAGCTATTACATGAATTGGCTGCGGTCGAGCGGATACGAAGGCTGCGAGTGCGTGTTGCCGCACGATGGCGCGAGCGTGCACCCCGACAATCCGATCGCGATGAGCTACGAAAATCAGCTCCGCACGGCGGGCTTCCGCGCGAAGGTGGTACGCAATCAGGGCAAGGGCGCCGCGATCCAGCGTAAGGACGCCGCGCTTCGGCTCTTTCCGAAAATCTGGTTCGACGAGGACCGCACGCGCGCCGGCGTTCGCGCGCTTGGGCATTACCACGAGAAGCGCTCGGAAGATGAGCGCAATGTGGGTCTTGGGCCTGAACACGATTGGTCAAGCCACGGCGCCGATGCGTTTGGCCTGATGTGCATCGATTACGAGGAGCCGCGCAAGCGGATCGAGGCGCCCATCCGCGTTCGCTACGGAACAATGGCCTGATGGCCTACGCAGTCGAACAGCGTGACGACGATCGCACCGAAGACGAGGCTAAGGCCGAGCGCGAAGAGAAGCTTCTGCGCATGCTCAAATCCGAGGAGGAGGCGAGTCTTGGGTATGCTGAAAGCGAGATTACGGGGCAGCAAGTCGAGGCGCTGAAGCGCTATTACGGCGAGTTGTACGGCGATGAGGAGGAGGGGCGCAGCCAGGTCACGACGCGCGAAGTGTTCGAGACCATCGAGTGGCAGCGCAATGATTATGCGCGGGTGTTTTCGTCCGGCGGCAATGTCGTCAGCCTGGAGGAGACGAGCGAGGCCGACGCGAAATACGCCAAGGACGCGGCGGATTATTTGGCCTGGATATTCTTCAGCGATAATCCGGGGTTCGAGAACCTGGACGACTTCACATTCGATGGCTTGTTGCATCGACGCGGCTATTTGGCGTGCTACTGGGTAGACAAAGAATACCAGGCGCCGCAGGTGCTGACCGGCCTGAACATTTTGCAAGTGCAGAAGTTGCACGCCGACCCTCAGATTGAAATTATCGGGCAGGACTTTGACGGCGAGAGCGAGGCCGGCGGCATTTCGTTGGCGGTGCGCCGGATCAAAAGCCCCGCCCGCGCCGTAATCGAAAGCGTCGCGCCGGAGGATATGCGCTTGAGCGGCCGTGCGGTGACGATTGACGGCGCCCGCTATGTTGGTCGCGTGGTGCGCATGCTGTGCGGCGAGGCTGTGCGGCTCTGGCCGGATAAGCGTGATGAGATCATCGCAGCGTGCGCCAAGACGGGCACGTCAGCGGGCTTTTCGCGGCGCTCTGCCGATGTTCGCCAGGAACGGTTTCGCGACGACAGCAACGACTGGTTCTCGAACGGCAATGAGGCCGGGCAAGAGGTCGAAGTGCTGGAAGAATATCTTCGGGTCGACCTGAACGAGGATGATTATCCTGAGACGATCCGCGCTTATCGCGTTGGCGATGTGTTGCTGGAGGAGAGCGAGGTCGAGGAAAATCCGTTCGGAAGCTGGACGCCGATCCGCATTCCGCATCGGTTCATGGGCCTTGGCGCCTATGACATTACGCAGGATATTCAGCGCCAGAGCACGGTGATTACGCGTGGCGGCCTTGATGCGTTTTATCAGGCCGTGGTGACGCGTGAGGCCTATGACGCCACCAAGGTTGACGAGGCGGGCGAGGCCGCGATTTTCAGTACGGTCGCCGGTACAAAAATTCCGGTCAACGGCAATCCGGCCGACGTGATCCAACAGCTTTCCGGCGGCGTGGACACGACGGACGTTGCGTGGAACGCGCTGACGGTGCTGCGGCAACGTCTTGAGGATCGCACCGGCGCGACGCGGCAGACGCGCGGTCTCGACACGGATCAGCTCGGCAAGGAGCACAGCGGCAAAGCGCTCGGCATGCTTCAGCTCAATGCCGATGCGCGCAAAGAGATGACGGCGCGTAATCTCGCGTCCGGGCTCGGCCTATTCATGGCCAAGCTTTATCGTCTCGTGTGCCGTAATCAGAACGAGACGCGCCAAGCGAAAATCGGCGGCAAGTGGTGTCAGTTTGATCCGCGCACCTGGAACAGCGATCTGCGCGTGACGGTGCATGCCGGCGGCGTTAATCGCGAGCATGCGCTTACTGGTTTGATGATGATCGGCCAAGAACAAGAGAAGGTGTTTGAATTTCTCGGGCCAGGCAATCCGAACGTGACGAGCCGGAATCGCTATCGCTTCCAGGAGGAGCTCGTGCGTGCGGCAGGCTGGAAGAGCGCCGATCCGTTCTTCACGGAGCCGGAAGAGCAGCCGGTTGTGGGGCCGGATGGTCAGCCGGTTGTCGATTCGCAAACAGGACAGCCAAAGACCGAGCCGTGGAAGCCGCCGCCGCAGCCGAGCCCGGAGATGGCGAAGGTGCAGGCGGACGCGCAGGCGTCGCAGGCGTCGCATGAATTGAAGGCGCAAGAGACGGCGGCCAGCCTGCACCTGCAGCAGCAGAAGGACGCGGCGACACTGGAGCAGAGTTCGCGTGAGGCGGAACTGAAGCTGCAGCTCATGCGGGACGAGGCGGCCGCGCGCATCGAGGTCATGCGCGAGGAGGCTGCGGCGAAACAGCAAGTCGCCGTGATGCAGATGGAGGCGGATGCGCGCCTCGCGTCGATGAAGATGCAGCAGGATTACGAGCTAGAGAAGATGCGCATCGAAAGCAATGAGCGCATCGGCAAGGCGAAGGCGTCGGCTACGTCGTCAGAATCGCCGTCTGTCGACACGGACGTGAACGGCCAATGACGCGCGACGAGCAGATCGCGAAGCTCTCGAACACGCTGCGTCGGGCTGCGGATGCGCGTGCGCTCGCGGCAAGCCCCGTGTGGGTTGAGGCGTGGACCGAGCTTGAGCGACAATTGCTCGACAGCCTGCTCGAATGCGGGCCGACCGAGGACGACAAACGCTACCGCCTGCAGACCGCGATCGAGGTCGGACGCACCGTGCGTCGGCTGATCGAGTCCGGCGGCGCGACAAGCGGCCAGCTTGAACGAGAGCTGGAAATTCTTGAGGGCGTGAAGATGCGCCCGATTGCGTAGGACGCATCATGTCAACAGGTGATTTGATGGACGACGATCCCGATGTCGGGGTCGCCGTCCAAAAGATATTGGCCAGGGGCGCATCAGCGCTGGGCGATGAGGTCCGCGAGGACGCGCGTGAAAACCGGGAGGACCGAGAGGCGCACGAGCTCGCGGAAGATGCGGATATGGACGCACGTCCCGATCCGGTCGAACCAGAAGGCGAAGAGGGCGCCGAGCAGGCCGCCGCAGAGGGGGACGAGCAGTTCCTGGAGATTCCCGGCGACACGGAAGGCGCGGACCCGATCAAGGTGCCGCTCGCCGAAGCCGCCGAGGCAGTGAAGCAAATCCGCCAGATGAATGGGGATATTGCGACTGCCGTCACCAAAGCGGAAATCGAAGCATACGAGAAGCAGGATCGAATCACGAGTTCGATGCTGGGCGTTTACCAGAAGATCGAGCAGGAAGCGCGCGCGGCGGTTGAGCTGATGTATCAGTTCATGCCGCAGCCGCCGGATCGTTCGTTGCTGGAGACGGACCCGCAAGCGTTCTATGCGCAGCGCGTCTGGTACGATGATTATGTCACGCACGCGAACAAGGTGCGCGCGACCATCGCCCAGGCGCAGCAAGGGCAGACGATCGCCACGACCGAGGCGGAGAAGCTGGAAGTCGAGCGGGAGAATGCACGACTGGCGCGCTACGTTCCCGAGTGGGCCAAGCCCGAAACGCGGGAAGCCAAGCGCGGGGAAATCCTGTCGGCTCTGCAAGCCAAGTACGGCATCACCAAGGAAGATCTCGAAGGCGTCACGTCGCATAAGGCGTGGCGCATCATGGCCGATCTGGTGCGACTGAACGCGGTTGACGCAAAGGCGCCGGAGGTCCGCAAGGCCGTGCAGGAGAAGGCCGTCAAATTGCGCAACGGCAAGATGCCGGCGCGGGAAGAGGGGACGGGCCGCTTTGTCGGCGACGCCCGCAAGGAGCTTCGAGAATCCGGTTCGGTCGACGCCGCAGCGCGTCTCTTCATGAGGTCTGGCCTAACTAAAGGGCTCTAGGCCAATGGTTACGACCACGTATCAGACTTATCGTCAGGTCGGCATCCGCGAGGATCTGACTAACGAAATTTCCGACATCACGCCGATGGAGACGCCGTTCTTCTCGCTGCTCCGCAAGGGCAAGCCGGCGAAGAACGTCTATATCGAGTGGCAGAAGGACGCTCTCGCGTCTGCGGTCGGCACGAACAAGGCGGTTGAAGGCGCGGATTACACGCCGCTGACGGCGGCGCCGACCTCGCGTCTGCGCAATTACACGCAGATTTGGACGAAGGGCCTCCTCGTGTCCGGCACGGCCAACGCCGTGAACACCGCCGGTCGTGAAGAGGAGCTTGCCTATCAGATCGCGAAGCGTGGCAAGGAAATGAAGCGCGACATGGAGACGAACCTCACTGGCAATTACGCCAGTGCGGCGGGCGCCTCCGCGACCGCGCGCGCGTGCGCGGGCTTTGAGGCGTGGCTGACCACGAACGATTTTGGCGGCGGCACGGCTGGCGCGACCGACTATCTGCAGGGTGGTTACACCGCCGCTGGCACGGTGACGGCGGCGACGGACGGCTCCACGTCCAATCTCGTGACCTTCACCGAGGCCCGACTCAAGACCGTGCAGGCGTCCTGCTGGACCAATGGCGGCAATCCTACCGTGCTTATGGTCGGACCCTGGAACAAGCGCGTCGTGTCGGCCTTCTCCGGCATCGCCACGAAGTACCAGGACTTCGACAAGAACCCGCCATCCGGCGCCGGGCTCGCGACGATTTCCACGGTCGATTATTACGTGGGCGATTTCGGCAAGCTGCATGTCGTCGCGAACCGGTTCTCGCGAGACCGCTGTGCGCTGTTCATTGACCCGGACTACGTGTCGATTCACTATCTGCGACCGTTCCAAGTCTTCAACATCGCCAAGACCGGTGACGCTGAAAAACGTCAGATGCTCGCCGAGGCGACGATGATGATGATGAACGAGGCCGCGCACGGAAAGTACGCGGATTTACGTACTAGCTAGGTGGAGTGGGGCGGGGTTTCGGCTCCGCCCGCATTTTGGAGAGAGCATGCCGCTTTTGGACATCGACCCGATTTCCGGCGCCGTGGAGACGATGCAGTACGATCACGCCACGAAAGGCTTGGTCATCACGCGCGAGACGAATATCGACGCGGCGCTCGATCTCAACACATGGGCTTACAACAACAGCGCCGAGACGTGGCGCGGCGAGACGGGCGATCTGTGGCATGTCGCCAGCGTGCCGGAGGACTTGGTCTGGGCTTGGCTCTTGGAGTTCAACGAGCCGCGCTCGCCCGATGAGCGCATCCATAGTCCTTTCGTGCGCAACCAGGACTGGGAGCGGTTCCAGTGGTCGCGCCTGAACAGCGCTGAGTTTCGTAAGCTGCGCACGGCGCCTGTGCATGTCTAAGGTCGTCTCCGAACTCGATAAGCTCGTCACCGAAGCGCAGAAGGCGAGCGAGCAGAACAACACCATGCGCGCGCTGACGGCGAGCGATGAGATTCTGCGGCGCGACCCGAACAATGTGGACGCGATGTTCATCGCTGGCACGGCGCTGATGACGAACGGCCACGAGGGCCTGGCGGCGCTACTGATGAACGCGGCGCGCTGCGCCACGAAAGACCCCGCCAAGCTCGGGCCGATCTGGAACAATCTCGGCTATGCGCTGCAGGATTATCAGCCGGCCGAAGCGTACCGGGCGTTCAGCGAGAGCCTGAAGCATGGCGGCACGCCGGCCTACACGTTCGACAATCTCGCCAGCGTTAGCATGAAGCTTGGGCGCTACGCCGAGGCGCTGGACTGGTCGGACAAGGCCAAGGGCTTCGACACGAGCTATAACCGCTCGTTTCCGCTGCTGGCGCTGGGGCGTTGGCAGGAAGCGTGGGCGGCGTATTCCAAGAGCGCCGGCGCATCGCTGCGGCCGCGCACGGAGCGCAGCTACGGCCTGCCGCGCTGGGACGGAAAGCAGCCCGGTAAGGTGATCGTGCACGGCGAGCAGGGCGTTGGCGACGAGATCATGTTCCTGTCGATGCTGCCGCCGGATTTCGACGGCGTGATTGAGACGACCGAGCGCACGGCCGATCTCTTCCGTCGCTCTTTCCCGCGCGCGCGCGTCTACGGGACGCTGCTCAAGGACTTCATTGAGTGGCCGCGCACGGAAAAACCTGACTGGCACATCGAAATGGGCGGCCTGGGCGAAGTGTTCGCGCCTGAGCCGTTTCGCGGGCGCGCGTTCCTGGCCGTGGATGCGGCGCGCTTGGCCGCGTGGCATGCGTGGCTGCGTGTTTCGTCTCCGATCGTCAATGCCGGCCCAAAGATCGGCATAGCCTGGACCGGCGGCACCTGGAGCACGGGACGCGGGCAGCGATCCGTGCCGTTCGACCTGATCGAGGCGCTGATCCGCGCGCACCCCGAGGCCACGTTCGTCAATCTGGAGTACGAGGATCGGCGTGACGAGCTTGCCGATCTGCCGCAGGTGCTGAATCCGTATTGGGCGACCAAGAAGGGCGCCGATCTGGATGATCTGGCGGCGCTGTGCGCGTCGCTCGATCTCGTCATCACGGCCGCGAACAGCACGGTCGATCTGTGCGGCGCGCTCGGCGTCGAGTGCTGGGCGTTGGTCGACGACAAGCCGCAATGGCGGTATTCGCCGACAGCGGGCGAGCACGAGATGTGGTTTTACGAGAGCGTGCGCACGTTCCGGCAAAAGCCGGTGGACAACGGTAAATGGGGCCGCGTGATGGATTTGGTCGGCAAGGCGCTGAGCGAGCGTTATGTGGCGCGGGTCGCGGCGGAATGATCTCTGCGTACGGCAGGATTGACCAGACTGCCTTCATTCACCCGAAGGCGGAAGTGCACCGCGACGTGACCATCGGCGCCCGCACCAAGATTTGGCAGTTCGCATCACTGCTACGCGGCGCGGTGCTAGGCGATGACTGCACCATGGCGAGTGGGGCGTGCTTCGACGGCTCTCGCGCCGGCAATCGCGTGATTCTCTGTCACAATCTCGCGGCAGGGCCGGGCTTTTTGCTTGGCGACGACGTATTCATTGGCCCGAACGTGACGCTCTGCAACGACGCCTGGCCGCGCACGATGAAAGAGGGCTTCGATCCGAAGCGTTTTAACGGCGAGGGCTGGGCCATTGTGATCGAGAATGGCGCTGCTATTGGCGCCAATAGTGTCGTTCTGCCGGGCGTGCGGATCGGGCAGGGCGCCATGATCGCTGCGGGTTCGGTCTGTGACCGAGATGTTCCGGCCGGCATGTTGTTTGCCGCCGGTAAAATGCGGTCGATTCCGCGCGATGCGCCACGTATGCGATTTGCGCCTGCCGCGATTACGGAGGTCAGGACCGTTGGCTGATGCATCCGGCGGCCTCCCTCCGCGCGGCGAGAACGATGAGGGCGCAAATCGCAAAGGCGCGCCGATCGCCATCGCCACGTTGCTTTGGGCGCCGAACGAGTCGACGCTGCATTACTCGAACATGTACGACGAGGGCTGGGTGGAGAAGCTCTACCGGGGCTTTGCGCGCAATCTGACGCGGCCGTTTCGGTTTGTGTGCTTCGTTGATCGCATTCGGGAGTTTGCCGAGCCGATCGAGCAGGAGTTGATTGAGGGCGCACCAAGCTACGCATCCTGCATTCAGCCGTATCGCCTGAACGTTCCAATGATATTGGTCGGTCTCGACACAATCGTGACCGGCAACTGCGACGAGCTGGCGGATTTTTGTTTTTACAGCGACCGCATCGCGGTTCCGCGTGACCCGTTTTATCCGGATAAGCTTTGCGATGGCGTGCATCTCGCGCCCGCCGGCATGAAGGCGATGATGTATGACGCCCATGCTGGCGAGAACGATATGGAGTGGGTGCGCTCGCACACCGAGCGTTTGGCTGTGATCGATAAGGAACTGCCGGGCCAGGTCAACAGTTACAAAGGCTTCGTGGAGCGCAACGGTCTTCTAGATACGCGTATTTGCTACTTTCACGGCGAACGGAAGCCGCATGAGCTCGGCCATGTCGGCTGGGTCGAAAGGCATTGGGTCTAGATGGCTCTGGATACGTATGGCGGTCTTAAGACCGCCATCGCCGATTGGGCGTGGGGCGAGGTCACCGCAGCATTTGTCGCGAGCGATCTCTTCCCGCGCATGCAGAGCAAGCTTTATTGGGGGGACGGGGACGGCCGCGACGGGCTTGTGCAAATTAAGCCACTTCGCATTCGGCAGATGGAGGATAGCGCCACGCTGACGCCGAGCGCGTCGGGGCAGGCGACGATCACGAGCGTTTGCGGCGCAGGCTTCCTTGACTTCATCACGCTTATTCCGACGAGCACTGGCGCGCGCGCCTTGGATTATCTGGACCCATTTGAATTTAAGAAGCGGCCGGAGCTGGCGGTCGGCGGGCCGGCGCTATTCTACACGATCGACGGCGATACGCTTTTAGTCGGGCCGTACTCGACAACGACGGTTGCGGCGCGCTGGCACGAGAAGTTTACGGCCTTGTCGAACGATAGCGATGTGGATTGGGTGCTGACAAATGCGCCTCAGGTTTATATGGACGGCTGCCTCATGGAGGCCTGCGCCTATTTGCAAGATGACCGTTATGGATCGTTTCGTGCGTCTTTTGCTGCGGGAATCAACGCGTTGAATTTAGCGAGCCGTGCGGCGAAAACGCATGGTGCGGTCCGGCGTGCTGTGCCCAGGAGTATTGCGTGAGCCTTGAAACTGAGGAACGCGCGCCGCTGCTGTTCGGGCAGATTACGGCCGACGACATGCGCAAGAACGAAGTCCTAGCGCGCGTCGTGATGACACGGGTGAAAGAGGTCTGCGCGCACTCCAAGGGCCGCTACACGGTGCAGCAGGTCGCGGACGGGCTCGCTGCGGGCGTATGCTCGCTCTGGGGCGCGATGGCGCCGCCGGCTGATCTCCGCGCGATTCTGGTGACAGCGCCGAACGAAGGCGTGCTGGACGTGCTGCTTGCGGGTCCAGACATTGAGGACGTGACGCCGTTCTTTTCTCGGCTCGACGGCATTGCGCGCAGCGAGCGGTGTGGGTCGCTTCGGCTGATCGGGCCCGGATTCTGGAAAGAAGTGCTGCCGCGCGAATGGCGGCCTGTCTTCACCGTGTACGAGCGGACGCTTGAGCCTCGCCAAGCTTGAAATTCCGCCCGGCGTCTCACGCAAGGGCACGATCTATCAGACGGCTGGGCGCTATTACGACAGCGACCTTATTCGCTTCAACGAGGGCAATATCGGCCCGATTGGTGGTTGGACCGCGCGCACGACAAGCGCGATGACCGGCAAGCCGCGCGCGCTCATCGCGTGGCGCGATAGCAGCAATCTTCGTTATATCGGCTGCGGCACGCATTCGAAGCTCTATGCGGGCACGCCGAGCGCCGTAGCGATGACGGACATTACGCCGGTCGGCTTCACGGCGGGACGGGCAGACGCCTCAAGCGGCGGCGGTTATGGCGTCGGCACGTACGGCTCCGGCACGTATGGTACGCCGCGCATCGACAATGTGTCGGTGCAAGATGCGAGCATGTGGACGCTCGATCAGTTCGGGCAATATCTCGTCGGCTGCATGAGCGACGACGGGAAGCTCTACGAATGGCAGCTTGATATTTCGACGCCGACGAAGGCGGCCGTTATCACGAACGCGCCGACAAGCTGCCAGGCATGCGTGGTGACAGAGACCGGTTTTCTGGTCGCGCTCGGCGCCGGAGGCAATCCGCGCAAGGTGCAGTGGAGCGATCAGGGTGTCGAGACGACATGGACGCCCTCAAGCACGAACCAGGCGGGATCGTACACGATTCAGAGCCAGTCGCGGCTGATGTGCGGACGCCGCGTTCGCGGCGGTACGCTGCTCTGGACCGAGAATGACGTGCACCTGATGACCTATATCGGTCTGCCGTATATTCATCGGATCGATCGGGTCGGCGACAATTGCGGGATTATTTCGCGCGGCGCTGTCGCCGTGAGCGATGCGCGTGCGATCTGGATGAGCTGGGCTGGCTTCTACGCCTGGGACGGCGCGACCGTCTCCAATGTGCCGTGCGAGATCAGCGATTACGTGTTCGGCGACATCAACAGCGTGCAGCGCTCGAAATTTTGGGCCAAGACGAACGCGCAGAACAACGAAGTCGAGTTTCATTATTGCTCGGCCGCGAGCACGGAAATCGACCGCTGCGTGGTGTTTAATTATGAGGAGGGGCACTGGACGCTGCGTCCGTCCGTGGCTCGGCTGTGCGGCGCGGATCGGGGCGGCGTGTTCGTCAATCCGATCATGGCGAATTCGTCCGGCTATCTCTACGATCACGAGACCGGGTTTTCCTGGGGTGGCGCGACGCCGTTCCTGGAGAGCGGTCCAATCGAGATTGGCGATGGCGAGCAGGTGATGCGGATTCGCCGCGCGATCTTCGATGAAAAGACGGTCGGCGACGTGAACGTCTATTTCAAGACGCGGGACTGGCCCGGCGACACAGAAATAACCTATGGTCCGTATACGGGGCCAAATCCGGTCCCGCTGCATTTCGCGGCGCGCGCGGTGCGGCTGCGGGTGGAATTCGCGGAGGCCGCGGCCTCGCGCTGGGGTCCGCCGCGCTTGCAAACCGTGCCGGGCGGACGGAGGCTCGCAGCCTAATGCCATCGAACGCAATGAAGATTTCGCAATTCATCACGCAATTGCAGGGCTTCAAAGACCTGCACGGCGATCTCGATATGGTGCTGTCCGTTTCGGAGTTGGGAACGGCAGTCGCAATCGACGGGCGCAATGTGAATGTCGCCATCGACCTGCCTTATGGAAAACTGCCTGGCCCCGCCGTTGTGATGGGGCTTTGGCAAAATGAGCGCGGACAGATCACGTCATCGCCGGGGCAGGCGTATCAGGTGACGCCAGACGGCGAGACGATCTGGACGCACGACCGCGACGCCGCTCCGATAGATACGCCGCTGATCGTGTGGAAGCGCTATTCCGGCGAGGATCGCGGCTATCGCGACGCGCAAGATCGCTGGTTCGTATACGAAGGTGGTGAGCGCGCGATTGAGATCGTGCCCGCCGGCATTCTCGGGTGGCGGCTACCTTAGATGGCGCGATCCACTTACACGCCGCCACAAGTGCGCGGGACGTGGACAGATTGGGCGACGTCGTTTTTGACCGGCCTTGTCGCGTTGCTGAACCGCACGCAGAAAATCGATGAGGACTTCGAGCCTCCGACTGTCGCGGGCGCCGGTTCGCGCATTGTGATGACGGCGCCGAACGGAACGCGTTGGGCGCTTTCGGTCAGCAATGCAGGCGCGACCGTGTGGACGGCGCTGTGATAAAACGAGGTCAGTTCTAGTGGGGCGATGGAAGCAGGACACGCTCATGGAGCGTTTCTGGTCAAAAGTAACGAAAGATTCCGCTAGCGGCTGCTGGTTGTGGGGAGGCGCGACGGACTACGGATACGGCGTCTTCATGGAGGGGCCACATGGTGCTCAAAAAAAGCATCGCGCACACCGGTTTCTATTCGAGAGGATGAACGGGCCGATTGGGGGAGGCCACGTATGCTGCCATAGTTGCGACAATCGAGCGTGCGTAAATCCCGATCACATTTTCTTGGGCACACAGGCCCAGAATATGGCCGATATGGTTAAGAAGGGTCGCCAAAGGCGAGGGAGCGAGCATCACAATGCTCGCCTTCGAGAGGACGATATCGTCGCGATTAGACGCGACACGAGAGAGCAAGCCGAGATAGCGCGAAGCTATGGCGTCAGTCAGGTCGCCGTGAGCATGGTGAAGCTCCGCAAAACATGGAAGCATGTTGCTTAGGCTGACGGCGCTGTGAGCGAATTTACACGCGCGGCCGCGCTGATCGCGCCCGCCATCGCCGACACGCGGCCGCTCTGGACCCTGGACGGTCTACGTAGAGATTACGAAGCGGGCGTTGCGAAGCTGTGGACCAGCGACCGCTCCGCGATACTGTTCAGTTTTACGGATTATCTCGACACTGGCGAGCGCGTGATCGAGGTCGGGCCTGCAGGCGGCGATCTCGCGGAGATCATGGCGCATCTGTCGTGGTTCGAGGCGGAGGCGCGGCGCGTCGGCGCGACGCAGGCGCACATCACCGGGCGGCGTGGCTGGGCGCGGCAATTGCGCGAGCTTGGCTATGAGGAGTGGGCGACCATCGTGAGAAAGATTCTGTGACCAAGAGCAAAAATACGCAGACGACCAGCGCGGTCACCACGAGCACGCCGCAGGTCCAGTCGTTCTTGTCGCAGCCCTGGCAAGACTACACGTCGAAAGCGGCCGGCCTGCTGGACACGGACCCGTCCTCCTACACGACGCCGGCGAGCGCGTTGCAGCAGAGCGCGTTCGCTCGCGCGATGCAGGGCAATGGATCGGTGACGCCGGGCCTGCTGTCCGACGCCAATCTCGACCCGTACTTCAGCAAATATACGCAGGACGTGATCGACACGTCGACGAATGATCTCGATCGCGCGCGCCGCATGGCGATTGTCGGCAATAGCGCCGCGAGCGCCGGCGCAGGCGCAAACGCCTGGATGGGCGACCGCGCCGGCGTGGCGGATTCGGAGACCAATCGCGGCTTCCTCGATCAGGTCGCGAACCTCACGGCCAATCTGCGAAACACGGGTTTTCAGAACGCGCAGCAGGGCGCGATGTTCGATATCGGCAATGGCATCGACGCGCAGAAATACAATATCGACGCCCGCCGTCAGGACACGGATCAGATGGCGAATCTCGGCGATCAGCAGCGCCAGATCGATGCGCAGAACAATCCGGCCAGCGCGCAGCTCAATCTCATGGCGGCGATCCAATCGCTGCTCTCTGGCGTGCCGATCGGCGCGTTCACGTCGCAAACCGGCACGCAGAACGGCACGACCACGCAGACGAGCAGCCCGAGCCTGCTGAGCTCGCTGGGCGGGCTTGCGCTTGGCGCGGGCTCGCTTGGGTGGAACCCGTTCGGGGCAAACAGCGTGCTGAAGAAGGCTTAGATGGGATTGTTCGGCCCCACACGCATGATGACCCCGCCCACGCCGGCGCCCCTGGTTGATCCGACGAAGGTCGCAGCGGGCTATACGCCACCGCCTCGTCGCGGCCTGTTTGGTCGATTTGGCGGCATGCAGTCGGCACAAGGAGCCAACCCGCTCATGCTGATCGGCGCGGCGTTGCAGGAAGCCGGCGGGCAGCAAGGCGCGATCGGCGATCTGCAAGACCGCCTGCAACGAACGCGGTTGCTGGACGCACAGAGCGCCTGGCAATCCGAGCAGCAGCAGCGTCAACGCCAGGAATGGGCGGCGGGCGATGCGCAGACGGCGGCTGTCCAGCAATGGATTTCGACGCTGCCGCCAGCGCAGCAGGCGCTTGCCCGGGCGAATCCATCCGCTGTCGCAGAAGCATTTATAAAACAGATGCAGGGCGGGGATTGGCGTCCTGGCTATGGCCGCGCGATCCGGATTAATCCGGACGGCTCCACGTCGCTTGGCGGGTCGCTGCCAACGCCGCCTGCGAGCGCGTACGGCTACGGCGGCGTTCCTGATGGCTGGGAGGTGGTGGAATGAGCGGCCCTCCGCAAGCACGCCAGAACACGCGCTTCGTCGCGGGGCAAACGCGCATCCGCAACCCGCAGACCGGCGAAACGGCGGTGTGGACCGGAAACGGTTGGCGTCCAGAGAGCGCAGCGACGCTCGCGCCGGAAGCGGCGGAAGCGCTCAACCAGGAGCGCGGCAAACTCGGCACGCTTTCCTCAAACGCTTCGCTCGGACAGCGCTTTCTCGAGCAAAATGCCAGCCAGCCCACAGGCGGATGGGTCGAGAGTTTGCCGTTTGGACTGAGCACACTCGGGCGCCCGCGCACACAGGCGATGCGCGGTCTTTCCTCCCAAATGCTGCGAAACAACATCCAGCCCGGCACGTCGGGGACGATCAACAGTGAAGGCGAGATGAACCTCGCTTTGTCGCAATATCCGAGCATCGACGCATCCGGTCCGGTGAACCGCACGCGCGTGCTGAACATGCAGATCGATCGAGATTTGCAGGAGGAGCGCGTCCGGGCGCTGGAGGCGTTCGCGCGAACGCATCATAATGTCGATCAGTTTGAAGCAGATTGGACCGCGCGCGTCCCGGAATTGCGCGCGCAGATCGAGCGTCGCTACGCGCAGACCAATGGCGACGTGAACAATCAGATCGACGGGAGCGGTCGGCAGCGCTCGAATCCGCCTCCCGCGCCGCGTGTTGGGCAGGTGGTGAGCGGGCGACCGTTTCTCGGCGGCGATCCGCGCGAACCTTCAAGCTGGGGGCCGCGTCGCTAGATGGCCGAGCCCTGGGAAATGTACGGCGGCGCGGCGTCAAGTGCGCAGCCGGAGCCATGGGAGGCGTATGCCGTCAACGGGCTCCGCACGCTCAACAATTGGCTTCTTCCGGGGCTAAGCGGCACGTACGAAGGCGCGGTCGAGGCCGGCAAGGCCGCCGCATCCGGACAAGACCCGCTCGCCGCGTTTCGTCGCGGCCGCGCGCGGAATGAGGCGGGGCAAGTTGATTTTCGCGCCCGCCATCCGATCGCATCCGTTGCAGCGGGAACAATTGGCGGGGCGCTGCCTGGCTGGCTGACTGGCGGCGCCGCGAATGACGTAACCGTGGCGCAGAATCTCACGCAGCGCCCGCTTATGCGTATGGCGCAAAACGCCGCGACTGGCGCTGCGGTGAATGCGCCGGTTGGCGCGCTGCAATCTATCGACGATCCGGCGCGTATCGGCGAGAGCACGCTTGGCGCGGCGGGGACGGGTGCAGCCGGTGCAGTCGGTCTTGGCATGATCGCCGAACGTGCCCCCGCTGCGTGGCGCGCCTTGGCCAATATAGGCCGGCGCGTGCCGGACGTTCGCGTCGATTCCAGCATGATCGGCGCGAACGGCGCAAATGTCCGTCTTGTCCCGCGTCCGCAAACGACGCGGCAGGGCGTGGAGCAAAATATCATCCGTCTCGCGCGGCGCAGCCGCATCACACCCGCCATGGTCGATGAGACCATGGGCGACTTCGCCAACGCAGGGACGGCGCCGCTGGCTGCGCAGGTGTTGCGCGAGGCCGGGCTGCAGCGCGGGCAGACGCTCGCCTCTGTGCCGGGCGCAACGCCGCAGATCGCAGCGGACGTCATTCGGGGGAGGCAACGCGGTCAACGGGAAGGCATAGAAACCGCGTTTGAGCGCGTCGCGCCGGGAACGCAGCGCTCTGGCGTCCAAGCCGATGCGGCTCTGACGGATGCACGGCAGAGCGTGAATCGAGATGCGTTCGGGCCGGCGCTCCGCCAAACGCCAGATCCGGCGCAGCAGCCGCGCATCAACGCAATCCTGAAGCGCATCCCGCCGCGTGTGTTGGAACGCGCGAACAGCCTTGTGGACGATTTGGCGCACATCGATGGCGTGACGCCCGCGAACATGTCTCCGGGACAAAGGCTCTATTACACGAAGCGCGCGCTCTCTGGCTCGATTGAGGAGATGAGCCGCGAGGGCCTGAACGCGGACATGCGTTCGGCGCTGACGCGATTGTCGAATGAATATGTCTCGGCGCTGCAGGATTCCATGCCTGGCTTGCGTCCTGCTATGGAGCGGTTCGGTCAGATCGCGCGCGCGAGAGAGGTTTACGAGGCCGGGCAAAACTTCATGCGTCAAAACGTGGACGATCTCGCGCGTATTCGCACGTCCGCATCTGATATTGAGCGTGAATACGCAGAAGTCGGCTGGCGCGATTACGTCGCCTCGGTGCTGGATCGAAACCGCGACGGCCGCACCAATCTGGCTGAAATGTTCGCGTCGGACGGTTTCCGCCGGCGTACGGAAGCGCTGCTCGGGCCAGAACGCGCCGAGCCGTTGCTGCGCGCGCTACGCACGCGTGCGCAAGACTTCCGTGACATGGCGTCGATGACGCCGCGCGCAAACTCGAAAACGGCGCCCGTCTTTATGGATTTGCTCGACCAGGAACAGGGCGCCATTCCGACAACAAAGGCAGGCATTGCGAACGCCGTGCTCGGCGCGGTGCGCAATCCGCTCGCCGAGCATGCACGTAACATCGAAGGCCGCGCTCTCTTCTCCACGATGACGCCGCAGCGCGCGCTGGCGCTCAAGCAAGCGTTGATCGATGCGGGCATTCGTCTACGCCCGGTGCAATTCGCCGCGCCGGCTGCAGCCGCGAGCAATCAGCCCTAGCCATGTGGCTGCACGAGTTTCTGAACAACAGCCCCTCGGCTTCGGCGGACGGGAACGTGGAAGTGTATCCGCCGATCCGCACCGGCCCCGCGAACGCCATCGCCGCGACGGCCCGGCGAGCGCCTTACGGCACGCCGCTCGATTTCCGCCCAGCGCCCCGCACACGCCGCATTCAGCAAGGCGACTTTGCGCAATCGCGCGGCATGCAGCAGGAGAGCGCGCAATACGACTGGGCGCACGGTCGCACGCTGGGCGATCGGCTGCGCGGCGGGCTGTCGCTCGCGGCGGACATGACGGGCGTTCCTGCGGCGCTGAATGCGGTGCAGGCCGCGCAGCATGGCGATGCGCTGAGCGCCGCGATGAATGGCGGCGAGGCGGCGCTGAATTTCACGCCGGAGATCGCGGGCGCGGTGCGGCCGCTGGCGCGTGTGGCGCGCGGATTATTTGGAAACGCGGCGCGGGAGGCTGTTCCGGCGGTGGAAGCGGTCACCCTGGCGCGGCCAGAGATTTCCGCCCCTCTCCCCATGGATCAGGCCTCGCGCATGGCGCGCGCCGCGCAACCCGATCTATTTCCAGAAACAGCGCCCGGTCCGTTACGTGCTTATCATGGCACGCGCTCCAATATTGCAGACGGATTCGCGCCGTTCTCGCATTTTGGCACCGAGCGAGCGGCCCAGGATCGCGTGCGCGCCACTGAGGGCGAAATCATGCGCCGAGACGCGCACGGACAGGCGAACATAATTCCAGTGGAAATTGCAGGGCGCCGCGTCGACGTTGGCGCGGAACTCCCATCGCAATTCAGCAGCATCAATGACGTGGCCGATCTCTTGTTGCGCGGCGGCCATATCAGCCCGGAAGATCATGCTTATGCAATGGCGCCGCTGGCAGACGGACAGTCCCGTTTCCTAGGGCAAAACGCGGAAGACGTTGTTCGTGATCGACTGCAGGAAATTGCGCGCCGCAACGACATCGGCGCGATCGGCTATCGTAACGCCGTGGAGGACGCGGGCTCACGCAGCTACATTGTCCCTGATCCGCGAAACGTACGCGCCATAGAGCGCAACGGTCTCGACATGTCTCACAGCGCGCGCATGGCGCGGGCAAGAGAGGCGGGGTTCGACACGGAGACGCCGCTCTATCACGGAATGCCGCACGAGATGCGCGGCGACCATATTTTGCCGACCAGCAGTTTCGGCACTGGTAGCAGCGCTAGCGCGCCAGAGATCAATCTCACCGTCGATCCGAGCATCGCAAATCATTATGCAGGCGGCGGTGATTTTGGCGAAGGTGCTGCAGTTTATCCTGTGTTTGCGCGCCGCGCGCGCGATATCGGCGGGTGGAATCCAGAAGGCGAGCGGGTGGTTCTTGAGCCTCACAACATCCGCTCCATCTTCGCCGCTTTTGATCCCGCCAAGAGCGGGTCAAGCGATCTGCTGGCGGGAGTGCCCATCGTTCTCGGCGCAGCGGCTCTCGGGGCGGCGCAACAACCACCGCCAAAGCGCGGTCTTTTCGGATCAAGAGCGCGCGAGGGGGCGCGGTAGATGGCGAGACCTATCGGCACAAAGAATCGGCCTGGCTCAAAGAAGCCGGGAAAGCCAGCCGGGTATAAGCGCACGCCGATCGTTCGCGCTTGCCTGAAGTGCGGCGAGGCCTACATGGGGTTCAACGGCACCAGATACTGTTCTGACCGCTGCGTGCTTTTGGCGAGCGTCTCGGTCTCAGAGTCAGGATGCTGGATTTTTCGCAACAGTCGCCCTGAGCGCGGCGGTTACGGCGAGTTTGACTTCAAGAGCGGCAAGCGATGGTTGGCACATCGCGCATCCTACTTGCTGTTGAAGGGCGAAGATCCCGGCAAACGGCTCGTCATGCACTCGTGCGACTGTCCGCCATGTGTGAATCCCGATCACCTCTCGCTCGGCACGATTCAGGACAACATGGCCGACCGTAACGCGAAAGAGCGGCAAGCGCGCGGCGAGAAAAACGGTCCGGCAAAGCTCACAGAAGAACAAGTGGTCGCGATCCGCGCCGATCCGCGCACGAACCGCGAAATCGCCAAGGACTACGGCGTGTTCGAAACAACGATATCGACCATCAAGCATCGTCACACGTGGAGGCATATTGCCTAATGCCAGCACGCACGACAAAATATGCCCTCTATAAGCCGACCGTTGGAGCAGATGCAGACGTTTGGGGAGGATATTGGAACAGCAATGCGGATTATAGCGATGCGCTTCTTTCTGCCATCGCCACCACCGGCTCCGCCAACGCCTATGTGCTGACCTCCGGTCTCTCGCTCTCAGCCTACGCGACCGGCCAGTCCTTTCTCATCATTCCGAACTTCACCAATACCGGCGCGGCGACGCTCAATGTCGATGGGCTGGGGGCGAAGAACCTCACGCGGTTTGGTGCGATTGCGCTCAGCGGCGGCGAGCTAATTTCTGGCCGCATCTATCGCGTGACCTATAATGGAACGCAATTCGAGGTCGGTGTTCAGGGCTACGTCCCGCCAGTCATGCCGGGTCAGCTGTACGGCCTGACGCTCTCGAATAATGCGAGCGACGCGACCAACGACATCGATATCGCGGCGGGGCAAGCTGCTGACGGCACGAATGCTTTGTTGATCGTGCTGGGCGGTGCGCTCACCAAGCGCCTCGATGCGGCGTGGGCGGTGGGCACGAACCAGGGCGGCCTGGACACCGGCTCGATTGCGAACACCATCTATGCGGTATGGCTCATCATGCGCAGCGACACGGGCGTGGTCGATGCGCTGTTCTCGGCAAGCGCCACGTCGCCGACGATGCCGGCGAACTACGATTACAAGCGCCGCATCGGGTTCATCATCCGCGCCAGCGGCGCCATTCGAGCATTCCTTCAGGTCGGCGACAATTTCGATTTGATGACCCCGGTGAACGACTTCACCGTCAACAATCCCGGAACGTCTTCGAATCCTCGCGCGGTGACCGTCCCCGATGGCACGATAGCGATCGTCAATCTGCGTCTCGCCGACCAGACGCCGGCTGGCGAGACCTACTTTCTGGTTCGCAACCCCGTAACGAACGACACGACGCCTGGATCGACCAATTTCAGTTTGCAGACCAATGCGCAGGGCGCCGGCGTGCCGGCGGCCGCCTCCGCCCAGTTTCAGGTGCGCACCGCCGCGAGCAGCGCGATTACGACGCGATTAGATTCGTCAACAGGCGATCATTACATCGTCTGCACGACGATGGGCTGGATTGATCGGCGCGGGAGGGACGCATGAACCGGAAGTGGGTTCTGATCGGAATCGCTGTCGCTGTTCTCACGTTTGCCGGCCAGGTCGCGCTGTCGCTCTGGATTCTCCGTGCGTTGACGCAAGAGGTGTGTCGCTGATGGCCTATGTGCTTCTGAATGACGACGGCGTTGTCGTGGGCATTTTCGAGCAGCCGCGTCGCGTCTTCACGCAGGCCCTGACCTATCACTCGACCGGCCGGCTGAAGGAGCGCCTGGGTGAATATCCGAAGCTCTTGGAGGAGGCTGCGGCGCGCGGGGAGGACGTGGACGCCACGACAGATTGGCTCCTCGCGAACTGGCCGCAGGAGCACGACGATCCGCAAATTGGTCAGCGTCTCAGTGATGTTTCGGACGACGACCCGCCCTGGGCCGCCGCCGACGACCCGGA
This sequence comes from uncultured Bradyrhizobium sp., assembly GCA_902826195.1. Lineage (GTDB taxonomy): Bacteria > Pseudomonadota > Alphaproteobacteria > Rhizobiales > Xanthobacteraceae > Bradyrhizobium. The sequence goes on from CADEDX010000003.1 coordinate 28,230, forward strand.
CCACCCGGTCACGTTCGAGCAGATCGCGGACGATGATTTCGGCACGGAGATGCTTGCGGCGGAGGGAGAGACGAGCGCCTACCCCGGCGCGCTGATCGACCAGCGCCGCAACGACATCAGCCTGCGCATTGACGACATCGCCCGCACACGGGCGCAGGCCGCGAACGACGTGCTGACCGGCACGGACATTCAGGCGATCACGCAAAAGATCATGCTGGGGATCGCGAGCGACGATGACCGCACCACGGAGCGGCTGTTCTACGCGGCGCGCACATTGTCGGAGCGGATCGCGGCGTTCGCGGAAAGCATGAAGCGCTCGCTTCGCGACATGAACGGCCCGCAACTTGACGCGTTCGATCCCGCCGCCGTGAGCTGGCCCGCATGAGCCTTGATCCGATCACGGGCCAGACCGAGGCCCAGCTTGAGGAAAACACACGCCGGACGCTCGCAGCGCTCCGGCGTTTTCTTTGGTGGCCCTATCCCGGCTGGGTGGTGCTCGCCGTCACGCTGGGCTGGTGGCTCGCCTCCAAGGCCCTTGTCGCGCTGGCGCTTCTGGCGCTGCTCGGCTGGGGCCTGGCGCATGCTCGCGCCCAGGGCTGGTTGCTGAACGTATGGGACCGACTCTCCGCGCTGGCGCTCAAGACGCTGCGGCGTGAGCCCGCGCCGCCCGCGCAGCGCGCGCTGATGCATGTGAGCGAGCTTCCGCGCGTGACCTGGACGACGCCGGCGATCAACGAAGATCACGCGCGCTATCGCAGCGAATACGACAAGCTCCTCGACCTCATGCCCACGCTTTCGCGCGACGGCGAAGGCGATGGGCGCACCGACCGTCGCAAAACGATCCTCTATCTGGCCGAGATTATCGACGGGCTGCACGCCTATGGCGACAATCCGCTCGTCGCGCAGACGCCGAAGCCGGTCGCGGCGCAAGGCTTTCTCGGGCCCGTCTCCGTCGTCAGCGCCGGCCTCAAGCTCTGGCCCATCGCGGCCGCGGCCGTGCTGACCGGCGGCGTGGTGGTGCAGACCGTGCGCCTGGATCGCGTCAAGGCCGATCTGACCGAGGCGCGTCACGACCTCGTGAAAATGACGGAACGCGCGGCGACTGCCGAAACGCAGGTAAGCCAGGACACAGCGGCGTTTGAGGCGCTGCGCGTCGAGAACCACGCCACGCGCGTCCTTAACGAAACGCTGAGTGCACGCCAGGCCCGCTTAGAGGAAAGGCAAAGAAGGAGCAGCAATGACCAGTTGGAAGCCGCTCGCGGCGGCCGTCCTGTCGATCTCGACGGGCGCTTGCGCGAGCTCGGGGCTCAGCCTTTCTTCGCGGCCCCCGATCGTCATTCAGAGCCCGCCGGTGATTCCGCCGGTGGAGTGCCAGCAGCCGCCCCCGGCGCGCGTGACGTTTCAGCCGCCGACGCTGCAGCCGCAGGTGCAGACGGGAACGGCGCTGGCGATCGCGGTGAGTCGCGCTGAGCGCGCCGAGGCGGTCGCTATGGCGACGCTCGACTATATCGACAATGACCGGGTGCGCGATGCTGACGTCGATGACGTGATGCGGCGCTGCGCGGTCTTTAATCGCGGCGTGGCGGACGCTCCGCATTGAGCGAACGCACGCTCCTCATTCTCATTTTGATCGTCGGATTTCTGATTGTAATCGCGCTCGGGGCTGGGCGCATGGCGGGGCTGTTTTGAATGGATGGTGAATTCGTTACGTTCCGAGAGCACACGGCGGCGAAGGAAGCCACGGCCGCGCGGATGCACGCGATAGAGCTTGAGCAAGCCTCGCAGCGCACGGCCATCGCCAATCTCCCGAACGAGATGCAGGCGCTGCGCACGGCGGTGATGGACGCGATGCGCGCGCGGCCGCAAACCGGCACGGACATGGTGCTCTGGAACGCGGCGGAGGCGGCGAAGTCCTTTCAGCGCTTCGTGCCCGCGCCGAGCAACACCGGACCGCTCTGGGGCGTCCTGGGCGTCATGCTCACGATCATCGGCGTACTGGTCTGGCAGGTGGTGACGAAATGACCGCCCCCAAATCCTGGCTGCTCACCATCCCGGCGGCCGCCACGCTGATCGCGGCGATCGTGGAATGGTACTGGGCGATCCTCTTCTGCATCGAGGCGACGGGCCGGCTCGATTGGAGCTTCGAGACGGCGGCGGGCACTGAGACCGCGCGCGTCAATTCCTGGGGCTTCGCGTTCGCCGCGCACGTGCCGGTGCTGCTTGGCCTCATCTTCGCGACAATCCCCATCGTGCTGTGGAGCATGGTCTGGCTGCCGGTGTGGATGCAGGCGCGCGGCGCGGGGCGCTGGCGGCGCGTGACCATGGCCGCGACCGGCCTGCTCGCGAACGCGCTCGTCGTGATCTCCGGCACGGTGGTGATGAATTACAATCGCCAGGAGCAAGTGCGCGCTGGCCTTGTTGTGGAGCAGCAGGGCGACGCGTCACGCGCCGCGATCGGCGCCCGGCTCACGGTGGCGCAGACCGAGCTCGCGCGCATCACCGATCCCGGCATGACCACGAACGAGGCGCGTGCCGCGCGCGCGGGCGTGGCCGGCTGGCGCACCTATATCGCGGAGGCGAACGGCGATGCGGACGTACCGGCGGCGGATCGCCAACGCATCGCCCGCGCGATGGGGTCGGCAGAGGCTGCCGATGCGCTCAGGGCGCGCATCGAGGCGCTGACGGTGCAGCAAGCCACGGCAGCGCCGGCGGCCGCCACGGCGGCGCGTGTGGACGATCACGTGGGCATCGGGCTGAACACGTTCGCATCTTATGCCGAGGTCTATCGCCCGCCCTTCGTGGCGCTGCTGTGCACGCTGGTGGGGATTTTCGGCGCGTGGTGGTGGGTGGCGCTATCGGAGCGAATGCGGGCTGGTGAGACGGAGCGACCGTTCGATCCGGCTTTCGCCATCGAGGATCACTCCGCCGAGACGCCGCTGGAAAAGCAGCCGATGGAGCCGAACAAGATCGTGGACGCCGAGACCGGCGAGGAGCTTGTCCGCGTCAGGGGGTCCACGCCGCACCTGCGCCGGAAGAAAGTCCGCGGCCCGAAGGTCAACGCGGACGGCATCGAAGCAGGCGCACCCTATCCCGCTCCGACATGGCCCGGCGAGCACGGCGCGGAAGCGGGTGAGCTAGTACCAGCCCTCGCTCCGGCGATCGAGAACGATACTGGTGTGGTTCATGAAAATACAGGCGGCGAAGGGAGCGCCGACCCAGATGAGCGTGAGGATGAGGACGTCGTCCATGCCCCCGAATCTACGCCCGCCGCCGCCGATCAGGAAGCGGAAAGCGTCGCCGCTTGGGCGCAATTGATGGCGCCTGAGAGCGAACCGGAAAACGACCCGCCCGCAGGCGCGACCGCGCTTCCGCACGGCGAAGGCGTGATGCTCGCGGACAATCACGATGCGCATGTGCGCGAGCGTGAGAGAGCTTTGGAGGCTGCATGAACCTGAAACCCGTCTACCCAGCCGGCGCGAACACGACCGGCCTTATCGTCGCCGGCCTGCTGATCGCGTTCGGCTATGGGCTGATGCAGCCTGTCGTCGGGCTGGTCGCCCGTCTCGCCGGCGGCGCCCTCTCCATGGCGGCTGAGGCGCAGCACACCGGCGGGTGAACGTCTACGTAGGTAATCGTTACCGCGCTACGTAGACTTCGTTAATCGCGCAAAGAAAAAGCCCGGCGTGTTAGGCCGGGCTTTTTAAGTGTTACGCGGGTGTTGCTTGGCGGTCGCGGCGGTTTCCGACAAGCCCGCGCCCGAAATCGGATGGCGTGAGCTTGACGACATTGGCTTCCGAGACGGCTTTCGCCACACCCGCGCCAACCGACATTCCCACGGCCCAAAGTCCCAGGCTTTTCGCGAAGCCGATGAAGGCCAGGAACCACCAGACCGTCTCCGGAGAGAAGGGCGGCTGAACCTCGGCGATCAGCGGCAGGGCGTCGAGTTGGCGGCGCGCCGTGGCGGTGGCCATCTCCCAGGTCGCCCGCGCTTCCTGCTGGCGCCGGGCCATGTCGGCCGGATCGGGCAGGGGCACGCGGGCGATCTCGAGTTGCAGGCCAGCGCGGCGGGCGTCCAGAGCCGCTTGCGCGTGCTCCTGCTCCCGCTGCATTCGGGGCGCCTGATCGGCGTCCCAGGCCATGTGGCTGCCGGCCGCGTTGAAAGCTTCGCAGCCGACGAGGATCGCGAGGCAGGCAAGGCCTTTCAGCCATTTCCCGCCGCGAAACGCCCCCTCTGCGTTGACCGCCATCACGAAGGCCAGGGCCTCGGTGATGATCGCAAGCGCCGCCAGGAGCGGCAGCCCGCGCGCGAGAAAGCCGCCAGCGTTATACGCCGCCATGACGCCCGAGAGCGCCAGGAGAGCTGCCGCCGCAACGAGGCGCAGCAGGTTGCGCTGCACCCATTCGTAGAGTACGTTCATTTTCGTCTCCAATTTTCTAAAGAGCAGTGGTTTGGGCCTGGCAGGGCCCTTCCACGTCACATACGATATAGCTATCAGCTAGTATTGTCAAGCTATCAGCTATGTGCAACGGTCGGGACATGACGAAGCGTCCCAAATCTCACGCCGAAGCCGTTGCCGATAGCCGCAAGACGACAGGCTCAAAACCCATCGCGATCACGCTGACTCCCGCTGAGCAGGACAGGTGGGAGAGGGTGGCGCGTCGCTACGCGACCAAGAAGGCTGCATTCGTGGCGATGCTCGATCTAGCAGAGGGCCGAAACGAGATCAGCAAGGAGGAAATCCTTGACGCAATTTCGCGGAGGATGAAGTGAGCCGACCCAGCAATCGAATTGAGTGCTCGCAAGAGGCATTTCTTAAATTTGTGGAGTTTGAGCCTAATAGTGGTTGCTGGCTTTGGAGCGGCGCAAATGTTCATCGCTATGGCTATAAAAGGTGGACAGTAGACGGAGTCACAAAACAATATCTGGCCCATCGCATTGCTTGGCTGATATTTCACGGATCATGGCCTCGCGGTGAGATCATTCACCGATGCGATACCCCTGAATGCGTAAACCCCGACCATCTCAGGGTTGGGACGCATGCGCAAAATATGGCGGACATGGTCCAAAAAGGGCGGAGCAAAAAACGTCCAAGATGGACAGAGGAAACAAGACGAGCGGTTCTAGATCATCCTGGACCTAACGAGGCAATTGCCCGCGATCTAGGTGTCCACGTCTACTCGGTCTATCGCGCTCGGAAGCACCTACTTGAGCGCCGCCGCCTCACCACGGAGGAAGTCTTGAGAATAAAGGGGGCGGCAAAAACCCCACTTGGGACCCTCGCCGCAGAGTTCGGGGTGTCCGTTTCGGCGATCAAACATATTCGCTACGGGCAAACCCATCGCTCCGCCTCCGCTGACAAGTGAATGCGTATAGGTGCGCGAGCTTGCCGCGAAGGGGAACGCGAAGTGACTCGGGCGAATCGGTCAAAACACGCGTAAAACAGCCTCGTTTTCCCTTGAACCATATGGATTCAGAAGTAGGTTCGAATCCTACCCGGGGAGCCAGAATTTCCAAGGCTTTTACGGGCTGCCGGGTGTAAAACTCGGACTGGAAAACCCAAGCCAAATCAGTGGCGTGCGACTCCGGCGTAAAACGCCTTCATGCCTCGGGACGGCGCGGCGCCAGCATTTCGGCCAGTTCGCGGGCGACCTCGCGCCGCGACACGTAGCGCTTCTTCATGCCGGCGCCCTTGCCGGGCTTCCACCCCATCCAGTGGTCCACGTCGTGCGGCGGCACGCCCGCTGAGATCAGGGCCGTCGCGGCGTTGCCGCGCAGATCGTGGAAGTGCTTGTCGATGTTCAGCTTGCGCACGAGATAGTCGAACGCGTCAGAGATTTGCTTCGGACGCCACGGTCTGCCGGCCCGTAGAAAGACCCGGCTGTCGGGCCCAACCACGCGCTCCGCCGCCGCTTCCGCCAACACGCCGCGCAGCTCGGGCAAGATCGCCATGAAGGTGCGGACCGGATCGCGCCGGCTCTTGTTCGTCACCCGCTCGATGATCCCATCTTCCAGATCCACATCGCGCCAGCGCAAATCCGCCAGATCGCCCGCCCGCAGGCCTGTCAGCACGGCGGCGCGCACGACCATGCGTAGATCGGGGCGCGCATCAGCGGCGATCCTGGCGAGTTCGTCGTCGGTGAAAATCACGTCCGATCGGTTCGAGCTGTAAAGCCGGGCTATGCCCTTGGCGGGATTCTTGGCGATGCGCTCGCGGTCCACGGCCCAATTAAGCAGGACATTGAGCGCTTCAATGTGATCGTCGGCGGCGCGCGGCCGATCCGCCATCGCATCGCGCCAGGCGATGATCGCGCCGCGCATCCCGGCGCCGGCGATGAAGACGAGAGGCAGCTTGCCGAATTTCTGTTCGATCGCGGCGAGGCGGAAATTGCGGACCCGCTGCGTCTCGTCGGAGAGCCGCCGCCATTCCGGGCTTGCCCGATAATCCAAGATGAGCGTGTAAATCGTTTTCTCGGCGGCGGCGCGACCGATTGTGTGCCTTGCGTAGGCTTCCGCGAACGCACGAGGATCGACGCCTGGATCGGGTAGGGCGGGGCCGCCGCGCCATGCGTAATAATAGACGCGGCCGCGCGCCTTGACCCTATGGACGCCCGGCAGCATCGTGTTCGCGGAGCCACGCGGCGAGGCCTTCATTGGCGATCCGTTGCGGGTCTGGAATAGCGTCGTCGCCCTGCGCGACCACGCGAATCTTACCATCCGAGCATTCCACGCTCGCGACCTTCACGCCAGCCGCGATCGCGGCACGCACGATCTTCTCCACATCGCGTTGGCGCGGAAAGCCCGTCACGGCGCCCCCGCCTCTGATCTCGGGTCAGGGGTCATGGTTTAGGGTCCGGGGAGGGGGCGTCCAACAAAACTGAGGAATATGGCTTGCCATCGAGCCAGATGAAGAGCGCGCCCTCGGGCTGCTGCTCGTCAGCGATGATCCAGCGATTCATGAATTTACCGACCGCGCCATCAGGGCCTTTATCCGGTGGTTCGAAGCGAAATGGCGTGAATGGGGCTATAGCGGCTTGCAGGTGCAGTACCGCGCTGGGATGCGCGTAAATGTCGACCCCCGTCCCATCGCGTCGATGGATAAGCCCGCGCGCATCCCGATCGCCGTTTTGCGCTTCGTAATTTACACGCATGAGCTCGGCGGCAAAGCGATCGATCAGCCCGTTCGCCATCACCCTTCCTCCGCCACGTGCTGGGTGGGGGCGGTCATTGCCGCTCGCTCCAATCAAGAACCGCGGCGTCCACATGTTCTCGCGGTTTGTCGGCGCACACGGGGTGCATGGCGTAAAAGAAGCTGCGCCGCGCACCCGGGTACATCAGGTTTGTCCACTTTGCGGACATCCTATTGTCGATCACCCGCCAACAGATAGGGCAAGGCGACTTGGGCGCCGGCATATGCGCGGGCTCGGCGGCGCCGGCGGATTCGTACCAGCCAACGAATTCGGAAACGCGCGGCAGAACCGCATCAATCAGTTGCTCCATCTCGCTCATCTCTCCCGCTCCACGATCTGCTTAAGGGCGGCGATGGCGGCGCGTGACTTGCGAAGCCAATGCCTGCGCGGGTCAACGTCGTTCGCCGGAAAATCATCCCAGGTCCATTGTTTCGCGGATACGCCGGTCCCTGTGTAATGCTCGTCTTGCTCGAACATCCCCCGTGCAATCGCCTCCACGCATTCCTCGCTCGATAGGAAGGCGAGGAGGGCGAGCCGCGTTGCGTTCTCCCAGCTAAACGGCTGGTTTGCTGACGCGGAGTGCGCGGCCTTCGCCGCCGCCTGCATCGCGCTAGAGATCATCGGAGTCCGCCTCCGCCGCGCGCGCCGCCGAGAGCGCTGCTGCCCTCGCTAAATCGTCTTGCTCTGCGCGCCGAAGGCGCCGCTTTACGGCGGCGCTAAGCCGCGACCTTTGCGGAGGCATTGGGAGCGCTTCCGCAAATCGAGCGAAGACTGTCACGATACGGCGGGGATCGAAACTGGTCATGGCTTGTCACCAAGCGCGTGGCCTATCGGCGCAAATGGCTTGTCCTTGGTGGGGGCGATCATTGACGGATAGCCTTCGCCGATAGCAAGGGCGTTTGCGATCAACCAAGCTGCCTGCCGCGCGATTTGTTCACTCGGAAAGTCCGCGCCGAGCCGGTGGTCAAGCGACAGCGAAACGCGGCCATCGTCGTATTTGTATCCAGTCAGGCGCGGGATCATCCGCCCGTCCACAACGACGCGCCATTCTTGAAACGGGCCGACCAAGAGCGGCGGTTGCTCGGGCTGCGCCGGAAATTGCGTGACGTTCTCGCTATCCATCCTTCCTCTCCTCATTGCTGCGTGCTGCGACGGCCATCGCTTCGAGATTTTTGGCGTGGCCCATCATCACGTTTGACTTTGCGCACATCGGGCACGCCTTTGCGGCGGAGCGCATCAGGCGAATCCCCTTCGCATCGAGTGCGAGCGGCAGGTAAAACGCTGTCCATTCGTGCTGACAATCGGCGCAATGCACGATCACCGGCGTTCGCGGCCCCTCAGCTATGCGCGCTATGTCGGTCATGGCTGGTTCGCCCTCGCTTCGCGCGCGCGGCGAACGGCCATCGTCCAGTCCTCAAGGATCGCGGCGGCATCGTCCGGCCCAAGCGAAATGCTGGACCTGACCTCATAGACCGGCATGCCGTTCTCAATGAGAGTCGGCGCATAAATATCGATTGTCACAGCGCCAGAGGGCGTGTGTCCGAAGCGGATTGCATTTCGCACCATCTCTGGGACCAAGGGCAATGGTTGCTCGTCCATCAGGCGTCTCCACTAAGCATCGGATCGTCGTCGTGCGCCCAACCCATGCGGCCTATGTGCTGGCCGCACGCGGCGCACCGCATCAGTGGAAAGCTGCCAGGCCGATCCGTCGTGAGCGTGTAAGTCTTGTTCGCGCACGCCTTGCAGGACAGAAACGCCATCGCGTCGTCTTCCACGTGCGGGCTCTTGAACGCGAGATGGATCACGTTGTCCGCGGTCATGCTGCGTCCTCTTGCTGGAGAGCGGCGGTCCGGGCGATGGAAAGCAGGAGGTCGCGAAAGTCGGGCGGGGTCGCATCGCGAATCCGCTTTTTGTCCTTCCCGCCGACCATCGCCATCATGCCGATGCGGCGGGCCTTTTCGTAGCCGTGAAGCTCAAGCGCGCGCGGATGGATGCGCTGCTCGCCTTCGCCCCAGCGCAATGCTGGCGGACGCACGCCGAAGGCATAAAGCCATGTGCCCTTGCGCGCGATATGGCCGTAGAATCCCTGCTCGACATAGCAGGTGACGCCGCCAAAAAAACCGCAGCAATCCAGCCGCCCTCGCGCGGCGGTGTGTTCAGCGCCGGCTCGGCTGGAAGCGGCATCTGGCAGCGGACGTACGTAATCGAACATCCCCATCACGCGCCCCCGTTCTGGGAGGGGGAGGCGGGAAAGCGCTGCTCCAGCAAACGCAGCACGCCCGACGAAAAACGCGAATTGACCTCGGGCTCCAGGTAGTATTCCCGAGAGCCGGCGGCGCGCACGTGGCTGCACAGGCGCGCCATGACAAGCTCATCCTCTTCCGGGTTGAGCATGTCATCGACCTGCACAATATCTTCCTGAAGTTTCAGGAAGAGACGAGCGGCATCGTCCGAAAGATCGGCTGCAGTGCGCGCAATCCATGCTTCAAATTCTGCATCCGTCATTCACCCGCCCTCCTGGCCATCGGGGCGTTCACGCTGCGCATACATCTCAGGATCGCGCGCAGTGTGAACGCCCCGCGCATCGACAACCATAGACGGCGCGTATCGGGCCTTCACAAAGCTCTCAGCAGCCTCGCGCGGCCACCCTGGGGGGCCGGTCTCCCAACCCGCACGGCGCGCATATTCATCTGACCATGTGCCGTGCGCGACGAGATATTCGATCAACGCTTCTTCTGTCTCAAATGGCGGCGTTACAGGCGTGCCCTCAGTGACGGTTTCGTACACCTGAAACCACGTCGCTTCGTCGTCCGAATAGGTGCGGTAATAGGCGCGATCTGGCGGGGAAACGTCCCATTCCCAATACTGCAAATCGGGATCGTATTTCGAGCCGACGAAATAGTCGGGGCGCTCGCCGCGCTCCCATGCGGCAAACTCCTCTTTCCATTTGCGCGCTGCGTCAGCGAACGTCTCGTCGTACATCGGCTGATAGGCCGTCATGCCGACGCGATTAGGTTCTGGTTTTTGTGGGTGCTGCCAATTGGCAGGCACGCGGCGAATTTCGCGGCCCATCTACTCGCCCTCCTTGGTGAGGGGCGGGGCGCTGGCCCAGGGAGCAGCGACGAGACGCCGCGCGATGACGCTTTCACCTTCCCAGGTTTCTTCGATCAGAACGCCGGGCACGAACGTCAGCGCTTCCGCGACGCTATTCCCTTGCTGCGTCGTGACCTGAACAACGCAGCCGACGCCCGGAATTTCCATCGCTTTCGTCGACTTCATCCAGCCTTCGGCCGCGCTAGACGCTTTGGCGATCAGCCTAAACGTATCGGCATCGCCGAATGTTTTGATGTCCGGCACGTTTTTGCGCGCGCCGGAAACGTCCGAATTGTGCAGCGTCTTTTCCATGCTACTTCCCCTCTGGTTGCCGGGCGGCGCGCTTATGCCGATCGCGGATCGCCCGAATGTGCTGCGGCGTGGTGAGAAACACCTTCGCCAGCGTCGCGGGCGTGTCGTAAGCGAGGCGCGCGACAATCACGCGCTCTTCCTCGGCGGTGAATGCCGTCATTGTCCCCGCTCTCCCTCTGGCGCTTCGCTGCGGGAAAGGGCGGCTTTGGCCTTCGCAATCGCCGCATCGATGTCGATTCCATCATTCGTGTAGATGGCGTGCTGAGGGAGGCACGTCGCACACGCATGGCGTGTTCCGGCGCCTTCCTCGTCGTCGCTCACCGCAGCGATTTTTGCGCCCCATGGGATTGGCTCACCGCAGAGCGCGCACCGCTCAAGATGCTCGTCGTCGTCGTCATTTCCCAGCATCGCGAGCGTCGGCATAATGAGCGAGACGCGCACCTGTCCAGGCTCTCCGATCAGCCCGCTATTCAGCAGGCCAACATAGACCTCCAAGCGCGCCGCAGCGTCCTGTCTCCACGCAAGGCGAGATCGACGCAGACGCGCCAGTCCTTCCGTCTCATTCGCCATCGTCGGCTCCCTTCGCTTCGCCTCGGGCGCGGGAAAGGGCGGCGCTCATCCTTGCTTCTCCTGGTTGGCGGCGGCGCGGATGGCTCCACCCGCGTTTACGCGACCGCCGAGCCCGTAAAGCGCATCGTTCGCCATGCGATATTCTTCGCGCAAATCTTCACTTTCTGGCTCTAGGCGCAGCCTCAAAGTCTCGCGTAGCCGGTAGAGAAGATCGTAAACCTTCGCGATATGATCTTCGGACTTGTCAGCGATCCCCGCGCATTCCGCATAGGCGGCGAGACGGGCTTGCTCGGCGGCTTGCCGGAAATGTTGAAAGGCGACCGAGAGCAGAGCTTCGCGGCTTATGGCCTGCATCAGCTGGTCGAATGCGCCTCTGGCGTCCGACATGACATTTTGCTTTTCAGCGTTGCTGCATATCTCGACCGCTTCGGCCTGCGTGTACAAGCCAGCCCCAAATAACTCAGCGCAGTAGCCTGCCGACCCTGGGCGCCAGTAAGCGTGATGCTCCCGCGACCAGATAACAAACATGTCGCGCAACGGGTCATCTCGCCACTGCATAGGCGACCGTCGCATCCGCTCCACAAAGCCGGAGGAGAGGATCTCGCGGGCGAGCGCCTCGTGCTCCACGGAATCCATCATCACGTCCGATAAGGCGATGTGCGACAGCAGCGCCTCGCGGATCAGCCCCGCCAGTTCTTCCTCGGGAGTCACGGCGTCTCCTTTTCATCTGGTAGGGCGGGGGATTGGACCCTGGCCTGCGCATAGAAAAACGCCTCAAACGCTTCTGCATCGGCGACAACCGCCCTCGCGTCGCGAGGCTCGCCAGGATTGATGTTCCTCAACGCGAAATCCAAAGCGGCATGCTTCACTTGAAATTGGTCCATTTTTCTCTCCTGCTAAAAACTGTTGGTCGCGCGCTCATGGCTTCCCCTCAGAGAGGGCGAAGGAAAGGGCGCGCAACGATTTCGCGGTCACGCCGCCGCACTGCCAGTCGCGCATGAAGCGGTTCTTGACCTCGAATTTCATCACGTCTCCATCTCTTTGGATGGGGCGGGGGCGACGCACGCGAGGCCACGCAACAGCAGAAGGCGCGCCTCGTGCGCAAAGCTGTGCGAGCAGTCCTGAGCGCGTTGCTTCACCAGCGCGAACTCGTCTTCCTGTAGATTGATCGCTATGCGGCGACGCCCGTTCGCAGGCGTGCCTTTTGCTTCCGTGATCCCGTACCGGGTTTGCCAGCGGCTCACGTCTTTCCTCCCTCAGAGAGAGCGGCGGAAAGGATTGCTATGCCATCAGAAAACTGTCCTTCATGCCCCGGAGTGATCACGTAGCGCTTTGTGCGTTCATCAATGCGGATATTGAGCAATAGGATCGCCGCCGCTTCCTCCACTTGGGCGACGCGGGTGCGGAGCGCTTCGTTTCCATCGCGGGCGCGGTTTGCTTCTGCCCAACGCGAGTTGGAAATCATTTGGCTGTCGCGAATAACCCGGGAGACATCGCCGCGAATGATTTCCAAATATAGCTCCGGGTTCGCCGGATCGCGCATCGCAATACGGTCTCGGATGTGCGCCTCAATGCTCTCGAACACGCCTTGCCCAGCGGTCACCATCGACTGCGCCGCATCCCGCTCCCCGGCGACCGCTTCAAGGGCGGTGGCAAGACGATTTATCAAACTATGAGAGGTGGAAGCATGGACCCGTCCGTGATCGAGTGTCGTGTATCTATAGGCTTCCGCCGCGAGCGCCTTGGCGTCCGTCATGGGTGGGGCGGTCACAACGCTTCCCCGATGATTTCGCGCTCAAGCGCCCAGAACTTTTCATCGTCGCCGCGAACCTCGCCAATCAGCGCGACAATCCACCAGCGCCCGCCTCTCCATTTTGGCGGGATGAGCGTCGCGTGAAGTTGGCCAGGGCCGCAGTCCGCGCGGAGCGGGCCACGCTCTTTGTCGACCTTGCCGACAAACACGGGGTCGTTTTTGCCGCCATTCGCTGGACGCCCATCGTCATTGCTGCGCCAGAAGGCGATCATGGCGCCGCTGTCGCGCAATTCCTGCAAGCGCGCGCGCTGCGCGGCCGGCCATTTCTCCGCGAATGGCGCGATAGTGGCGGACCAATAGGAGCCGTCGCCGTAGCCGTAGCCGGAGCCGTCGCCGTCGCCGTAGCCGGAGCCGTAGCCGTCGCCGTCGCCGTCGCCGTAGCCGGAGCCG